>CAKTBC010000006.1 GCA_934533005.1 uncultured Oscillospiraceae bacterium
ATTCGTGCATCAAACGAAGCGAATGCAATGCATCTGCCTATATTACCTGGAGGCTTCCGGTGCGCAAACTGCACTTTAGAGTCCGCAGCAGGGAAGAAAAAAAGAGTACATAAATACATATTTATTATATATCCGGGTTGATAGATTTGCAAGCAATTATATGGATATCAAAGTGCATTTTTTTATCCATCACATCCGTTTTTTCGTTCGCCCAGCGCAAAAAAGTGCTGTGTGTAACATTCAGCCGCCGGGCAGCTTCTCTGGCTGATATGCTGCCCTCTTCCCACTGCATTTTCAGCACATGAAAATCCGCCGGTCTGTCCATAGGTTTTCTTCCAAATTTCACTCCGCGGTTTTTTGCCGCTGCAATGCCCTCCTTCTGCCGCTGGTGGATAAATTCGCGTTCCGTTTGGGCAACATAGGACAAAAGCTGCAATACAATATCGGCGATCAGGGTCCCCGTAAGATCCCGGCTCTGTCTGGTATCCAGAAGCGGCATATCCAGCACCACGACCGCCGCGCATTTTTCTTTCGTAATCACTCGCCATTGCTCCAAAATCTCCTCATAGTTTCTTCCCAGCCGGTCGATGCTTTTAACTATTATGGTATCTCCGCTTTTTAGTTTCCGGATCATCTTTTGGTAGCCGCTGCGCTCGAAGTCTTTTCCGGACTGCTTATCTATAAAAATATTCTTTTTCTCTACACCGAACTCCATAAGCGCGATCCACTGCCGTTGTGCATTTTGCTCCTTTGTTGATACCCGAATATAGCCGTATTCCATGGTCATACCTCTCTTTTCAATGATTTAAACAATATCATAAATCATTTTTCCCCATGCGCAGGCCGAAAAAATACGAAGCCTCCCCGGATGTGCCGGACCGGGAAACCGTAAACAGATACAGCACCCCCCCCGCCGCGCGGAAAAACCGCGCGGCGGATGTTTCGTTTTCCCGCGGCGCTTGCCCCGGCGGCGCGGCGATGGTATAATATCGGCAGTGGGGCGCTGCGCCCCGCGCTTGTGAATACAAAGAAGCGAGGCAGAGCGAATGAAATACGATTTTACCTCCATCATGGATCGCCGGGGCCGCGACGCCCTGGCCATCGACGGCGTCGGCCACGGCTTTGCGCCGGGCGCGCCGCGCGAGGGCTTTGACGTGATCCCCATGTGGGTCGCGGACATGAACTTCCCCACCGTTCCGTCCGTCCCGGCGGCGATCATTGAGCGCGCCGGGCATCCGGCCTACGGATATTTTCTTCCCTCGGAGGCCCACATCAGCGGCATTCTCCGTTGGCAGGAGCAGCGACACGGCGTGACCGGCTTAACACGCGAAAATCTCGGCTACGAGAACGGCGTGCTGGGCGGTGTTGTCAGCGCGCTGAACGTGTTCTGCTCAAAGGGCGGCAACGTTCTTCTGCACTCCCCTACCTACATTGGTTTTACCGGTGCGCTGCGCAATAACGGCTACAACATGATCCTCTCGCCGCTCGTAAAGGACGAAGCCGGCATCTGGCGTATGGATTTTGAGGATATGGAGCGTCGGATCATAGAGAATAACATTCACGCCACAGTGTTCTGCTCGCCGCACAACCCAACCGGGCGCGTGTGGGAGCGCTGGGAAGTGGAAAAGTTTGCAGCGCTCTGCGCGAAGTACGACGTTTTCATCGTCTCCGACGAGATCTGGTCGGACATCGTCCGCCCCGGCGTCGTCCACACGCCGACGCAGTCCGTGAGCGAAGATGCGAAAAGCCGAACGCTCGCGCTCTACGCGCCGAGCAAAACGTTCAATCTGGCGGGGCTCGTCGGCTCGTACCACATTGCCTACAGCCCGTGGCTCCGCGACCGGATGGCGAAGGAATGTTCCCTTTCGCACTATAACAGCATGAATGTGCTCTCCATGCACGCGCTCGCCGCCGCCTATTCCCCGGAGGGCAGCGAGTGGACGGACGAGCTCTGCGCCGTGATCGCGGGCAACATCGATTTTGCCTGCGACTATATCAAAGCCCGGTTTGACGGCGTGGAGGTCACGAAGCCGGAGGGGACATACATGCTCTTCGTCGACTGTACGAAATGGTGCGAAGCGCACGGAAAGACCATCGACGATGTGGAAAAGGCGTGCTGGGACGTCGGCGTGGCGGTGCAGGACGGACGGCAGTTCCACGGTCCCTGCCACATCCGCATGAATCTCGCGCTCCCCCTCTCCCGCGTACAGGAGGCCTTCGACCGGCTGGACAAATATGTTTTCAACACTTGATACGAATATAGAAAGAGAGCCGATGGCGTTTGCCATCGGCTCTCTTTTTATGAAACAGGGTCTCGTTTGATATTCTTCAGCACCACTCGCGGCTCTGGGGCTTGTTCTTCACCGGGGGCGTGTAGTCCGCGGGGTACTCGGGCGCGGGGAGAGGCTGCTCGGCGGTCTCCGCCTTCTTCTCCGGCGCGGGAGCGGCCGTGCGCGGGGCACGGGTCTCGCGGTTATCGCGCGGACGGCGGCTGCGATCGCTGCGGCTGCCGCGGCGCGGCTCCTCCGCCGCTTCGCCGGCGGGACGCTCGTAGTTGACAACGACGCGGCGGTTCGGCTCCACACCGGTGGAGCTGGTGGAAACGCCTTCGTAGTCCTGCAGCGCGGTGTGGATCACGTGGCGCTCGTAGGAATTCATCGGCTCAAGCGCCATGCTGCGCTTATACTTGATCGCCTTCGCGGCCATTTTGTGAGCCAGGTGGACGAGGGATTCTTCGCGCTTGCTGCGGTAGCCCTCAGCGTCCACGCTGATATGCATCCGCTTGTCGCTGCCGCGGTTGACGGCATAATTTACGAGATGCTGGATGGCGTCGAGCGTTTCGCCGCGGCGGCCGATCACGGCGCCCATATCGGGGCCGTCGAGCTTGACTTCCAGTCCGCCGCCTTCGCGCACGGAAATATCGATCGTGCACTCCACGCCCATGCGGTCGAGCAGGCCGCGAAGGAAGCTTTCCACTTCCTGCTCCTGGCTGCCGGCGGCGTATTCGCGCGCCGGGGCCTTCTTCGGCTCGCTCTTTTTCACGGGCTCGCTCTTTTTCGCCGGGGTTTTGGCCGGCTGCTGGGTCTTTACCGGCTTGGGTTCGGGCTGGCCGTCATCGTAGCTGACGCGAACGCGCGCCGGCACGGCGCCAATGCCCAGAAATCCGCTGCGGCCCAGCTCGAGGATCTCATAGGTGATGTCGTCCTCGGTGAGCTTGAGCTGCTCGAGCGCGGCGCGGATGGCAAGCTCCTTTGTTTTGCCGGTGGTCTCTATGGATCGAATCATGTGTGTTTTACTCCTTCTCTTCGGCGGCAGGAGCTTCGGCCGTTTCCTCGGCGGTCTCGACCGTTTCCACGGTCTCCACGGCTTCGGTCTCGGCGAGCTGCGCCTTCGCCTCTTCGAGATCGGCCTCGCCCGCGGCGGCGGCTTCGGCGGTCTCGGCGGCGGCTTCCGCCTCGGTCACGTCATAGCGGTCCGCCACATAGGCGCGGCCGCGGGCAAAGCGGCGGGTGCCGACCTGCGAGGCAGGCAGCTCCGCGCCCGGATTCTTCGCGGCGCGCTCGGCGGCGCGGATCGCGGCAAGACGCTGCTCCTCGGCATTGCGCTCCTGCGCGGCGAGGCGCTTCTTGCTCGTGTTGGCGTTCACCTGGGTCTTGCCCTCGGCTTTGAGACGCTCGGTCTCGGCACGCTTGGCCTCCATCTCGGCGTCCTTCTTGCGCTGCGCTTCGTTGAACTCGGCCATTTCCGCATCGAGCTTCGTCTTGTAGTAGCGGTTGAGAATGGCTTCCTGAATGATGCCGAGCACACTCTGCTCGATCCAGTACAGGCCCATGGACACCGGCATGATGAAGCAGATGTAAACGCTCATCAGCGGCATCACAAGATTCATGGTCTTGCTGGTCTGGGCGGTCTGGGGATCCTGCGGGGGATTCATCTTCTGGGTGAGCTTCGTCTGAAGAATGGTAAGACCGGCGGAGATGAACGGGATGAGGAACATCAGCAGCGCGATGTACCACGCACCGTTCAGCCATTCCGGAGTATTCCAGAACATGAGCGATGGCTTCTCGATCAGATTGAGACCGAGGAAGTGGAAGTTGATGTCCTTGAGCTGGCTGGCAAAGTCCGCCACGCCGGGGTTAGAGACGATGTCGGCAAAGTGCTCGTGGAGCACGTTGGCGATGGTCATCTGGGAATAGGCGTCCGCCTTGGCGGGGGCGGTGTAGTAGCCGAGCTGGGTGACAACGTCGGTCAGCGTCGTGATGTGCTCCTGCGAAAGCTGCATGAGCGCGGTGAGCGGCTGACGCACGGCCTGATAGAGGATGATGACGATCGGGAAGGGGATCAGCGTCCACAGGCAGCCGGACATCGGGTTGATCTTGGCTTCCTTATAGAGCTTGGCGACCTCTTCCTGATACTTCTGCTTGTTTGTGGCGTAGCGCTTCTCCAGCTCCTTCACGCGGGGCGTGAGCATGGTGGTGCGCATCATGCTGTGCTTGCTCTTCATCTGGAAGGGCAGCATGATGAGCTTCACGAAAAGGCCGAAGATAAGGATCGCCCAACCGTAGCTGCCGCAGAGATTGTAGAAGAACAGCAGCACGGTGCCGAATAGTTTGGTCATAGAAAGTAACTCCCGTCTTTCAGCGTTGCCCGTTCAGGGCACAGGGTCATAGAAATCGTGTTCGCCGGTGTGAAACGGATGACACCGGCAGATGCGCTTGAATGCGAGCCAGCCTCCCTTGGCAGCGCCGTATTTCTCGATGGCTTCCAGTGCGTACTGGGAGCACGTCGGGATAAACCGGCAGCAGGGAGGCTTTCGGGGAGAGATATTTTTCCGGTAAAATCGGATGAGCCAAAGAAGAACGGCTTTCACTGGGCAGACTCCTCCCGCGTCAGCGAAAGCTTTCGGCAGGCACGGAGAAAATCCCGCTCCAGATCGCAGTAAGCAGCATTGACGCTGCGCGAGCGCGCAACAACCACAAGCTCCGCGCCGCGGCACAGCTCAGTTTCGTGGAGGCGGTAGATCTCCCGCAGACGCCGCCGGACGCGGTTGCGCGTCACGGCGTGGCCGAGCCGGGTAGTGACGGTGAAGCCCACGCGGTTGCCGCCGGTCTTGAGCCGGCGGGTATACACAACGAGCGTCGGCGTGACCGCGCTTTTCCCTTTGGCGTACAGGCGGCGGAACTCGTAATTTTTCTTGATGGTCTCGGTAAACTCCATTGGCGCTCACGCCCCTTTCACCGGAGGATGGAATCGCTCCCGGCGAGAGGGGTGCTCAGGCGGTGAGTTCCTTGCGGCCCTTGGCGCGGCGGCGGGCGAGGACCTTGCGGCCGTTGGCGGTGGACATTCTCTTGCGGAAGCCGTGCTCCTTGGCACGCTGACGCTTCTTGGGCTGGTAAGTGCGGATCATAGGGGGACACATCCTTTCAAAATTTTTCCCATTATTCTCAACACCGGGTCATTCCGGCGCAGATGGCGAATAAGAGATAATCAGACAAATATGAATTATATAGTAAAAAGGCGTAGCATGTCAACCTTTTTTGCGCAAAAAGACGACCGGACACGCATGTGCCCGGTCGCCGGTAAATGATGGATTACTTCTTTTCCTCGTGATGCTCGTGGGGCATGTGCTCCGTCCAGCCGATCAGCTCGCCTTCGTAGGTAACGTCCGGAACTTCCACGGGCTCAACGGCCATCTCCTTCACGAACTCGGTCTCAACAAGCTCTTCCGGGTCTTCCTTGTGGTGCTCGTGGTGCTCGCCTTCATGATGGGGCATATGCTCCGTCCAGCCGATAATCTCGCCTTCGTAGGTAACATCGGGAACCTCTACGGGCTCAACGGCCATTTCCTTCACAAACTCGGTCTCAACGAGCTCTTCCGGGTCTTCCTTGTGGTGCTCATGATGCTCGTGGTGCTCGCCTTCATGATGGGGCATGTGCTCCGTCCAGCCGACAAGCTCGCCTTCGTAGGTAACGTCCGGAACTTCCACGGGCTCGACGGCCATTTCCTTCACGAATTCGGTCTCGACATACTCTTCGGCTCTTTCTTCCGCCTTGGTTTCGGGGATCTTTTCTTCTTTGCTCATGGTTTTTCCGTCCTTTCATATCATTGCGGCAGGGACAAAAACCACGCGGCTTCGCCGCTGCCGGAATCCCTTTGGGAACAACGAAAATATAGCACGAACGAAAAACCACGTCAATCCGTTTTTTGTTAAGAAATCCACCGGAAAATACACGAAAACTAACGATCCCGGCCACTTATTTATCCGGGTGATAGTTTTTGGCAAGGCCGCCCTCAGCGGTCTCGCGGTAAACGCGGTTCAAGTCCCGCCCCGTTTCGTACATCGTGTGGACAACGGTGTCAAAGGAGATCTTGCTCGTCTCGGAAAGAAAGTTTGCCAGCGATAGCGCGTTGATGGCGCGCATCGCGGCCACGGCGTTTCGCTCGATGCACGGGATCTGCACCAGCCCCCCGATGGGGTCACACGTGAGTCCAAGATGGTGCTCCATGGCGACCTCGGCGGCGTAGCCGATCTGGCCGAGCCCCATTTCAAAAAGCTCGCCGAGCGCTGCGGCCGTCATGGAGCAGGCCGAGCCGATCTCCGCCTGGCAGCCGCACTCCGCGCCGGAGATGGAGGCGTTCGTCTTGATGAGATCGCCGATCACGCCGCCCGCGGCCAGCGCGCGCACCATATCCTCGTCGGAAAAACCGCGCTCCTCCTGCATGTACAGCAGTGCCGCCGGCATAACGCCGCTCGAGCCGCACGTCGGCGCCGTGACGATCTCGCCGCCGGAGGCGTTCTGCTCGGCCACCGCGAACGCATACGCGCAAACGAGCCGGTTTTCCCGCGTCTGCGGGCTCTCGTCGATATGGCGGCGGTTGTAGAGATACTGCGCCTTTCGCTCGACCTCCAGTCCCCCCGGCAGCTCGCCGGTGCGGGTGAGACCGTCGGAAACGCTCTGCTTCATCGTGTTCCATATGTCGAAGAGGTAATCGCGGATCCCCTCGCTCTCCCGCAGGAACACATAGTCGCTCAGGCGGAGCTTGTTCGCGCTGCAAAAGGCGGAGATCTCGGCATAGCTCTTCTCGGGATAGACCTCCGGCAGCTCGGTGTCCGGGCGGCCGGGGATGGAGATCGCGCCGCCGCCGACGGAAAGCGCGGTCATCTCGCCGGTGAGCGCGCCGTTCTTATAGGCGCGGAGCTCCATCGTGTTCGGGTGCGGCAGGTCGGTGCGTTCCGTATTCCAGAGAATGTCGGTGTGCACCGGCGCGAGGGCGTCGCGCACGGCAACGTCGGTCAAATGCCCGCGCCCGGTCAGAGCGAGCGAGCCGAAGAGCGTGACCTCATAGCGGTCCGCCTCCGGATGATCGGCACGGAACAAGCGGCAGGCACGGCAGGGGCCGATGGTGTGGGAGCTGGACGGGCCTCGCCCGACGGAGTAGAGCTCACGCAGCGATTTCATGCAGCGTTCTTCCTTTCCAAATGAAAGATCCGGGGGATGAGCGCGAGGAGAGGCATGCCAAGCAGGAACAGCACGCCCGCCTCGCCGAGCGCGACCTCCGCGCCGAAGAGCAGAAAGCTCGGCCAGAAGGCGTCGCGCGCGAAGCTCCACGCGAGCACCGCGCCGATGACAATGCCGTTCCAGACCACGGGGCTCAGGCACGCAAGAACACGCTTTGCCGTGGAGGGCAGCACGCCGGTGCGGCGCGCCTCACGCCCGCATGCCGCAGCGCACAGCCCCGCGCCGAGCGTGGCGAGAGAGCCGAAGACGACGTCCAATATCCCGGCGGCGGAGATCATGTTTGCCAGCGCGCAGCCGAGAAACAATCCGACGGACGTATACGGGAAGAAAACCGGCAGCACGCACAGCGCTTCCGAAATACGAAATTGCAGATTGCCGTAACTGATGGGGGCAAGGAGCATCGTGAGCGCGGCGTAGAGCGCGCCGACGACGGCGGGAATGATGAGCTTTTCGCGGAGATCGTTGCTGTTCAAGACGGGGTACCTCTTTCTGTGGTTTGTGATTACGAAATATTTTCGGGCAGACCGCAGCCGCACCAGCTCTGGCGGTACAGTCCGTATTCGTGCGAAAGTTCAATGCTCCGGCGGTAGCCGTCGCGCTTTTTAAAGTCGGACGGCAGCCAGGATACGCCGCATTCCCCGGCGAGCTTTTCGCCGATGGCATTGATGAGCGGGGCGTTCTTGTGCGGGGAGACGGTGAGCGTTGTGGCGAAATAGTCGTATCCGCCCTCGCGCGCAGCCTCCGCCGTGCGTGAGAGACGGAGGACAAAGCACTCGGTGCACCGCGCGCCGCCCTCGCTCTCGGCTTCGAGCCCCGCCGCGGCGAGGCGGAACGCTTCCTCGTCCCGCTCCGGGACGATCAGCCCGACGCCTTTACCGAAAGGCGCGGTTTCGAGCAGATGCTTCTGCCAGAAGAGCCGCTTTTCCCACTCCTCCGCCGGGAGGATGTTCGGGTTATAGAAGAAAACGTCAACATCGAAGTGCGGCGTGAGCCGCTCGAGACACGCGCTTGAGCACGGGCCGCAGCAGCTGTGGAGGAGGAGCCGGGGGCAGGCATCGAGCGAGGCAATGAGCGCATCCATCTCCCGCTGATAGTTTCTCTGCTGCATGGCGTCCCCTCCTTTCCCTTCCAAGGGAATACTTATATTATAATCTTTTTCCCGAAAAAACAAGGGCATTGACGAAACTTGTGCGACCAGAGTAAAATGGAAGTGATAACATAGAAAAAAGGACGGAAAAACCTATGGACAACCGCCGCAGCAAGGAGAATTACTATCTCGACATTGCCGAGGCCGCTCTGGAGCGCAGCACCTGTCTCCGGCGGCAGTTCGGCGCGATCATCGTGCGTGACGACGAGATCGTCGCCACCGGCTACAACGGCGCGCCGCGCGGACGGCGCAACTGCTCCGATCTCGGCTATTGCGCCCGGCGCGAGCTGAACATCCCCGCCGGAGAGCGGTATGAGCTCTGCCGCAGCGTCCATGCCGAGGCGAACGCCATCATCTCCGCCGCGCGGCGCGACATGATGGGCGCGACGCTCTATCTTGTCGGGCATGACGCCGTTACCGGCGAACACTACCCGGAGACGACACCCTGCGCCATGTGCCGCCGGCTCATCATCAACGCCGGCATCGCGCAGGTCGTCTGCCGCACCGGGCGCAACGAGTACACGACCACGCTCGTCCGTGACTGGGTATATCACGATGACTCCATCGAGTGATACTGCGCGAAAAAATCGTCTCGACCGCCGCGACGCGCTCTTTTTCCTGCTGCTCGCGGCGGCCGCGGCGTTTTTCTGCGTCCGCGCCCGCTACGGCTTTGCGAATATCGACGAATCGTTCTACCCCACGATCGCCCGCCGTCTGACGCAGGGCGACCGGCTGCTCATCGACGAGTGGCACGTTTCGCAGCTCTCGAGCGTGCTGCTGTATCTGCCGGTTCGGCTCTATGAGCGCCTGAGCGGCGGGACGGACGGTATCTATCTCGCGCTCCGGTATCTTTTCGCGGCGGTGCAGAGTCTCGTCTCTGCCGCTATCTATCTCCGGCTGCGGCGGTACGATCGCACCGGGGCAGCGGCGGGCGCGCTCGCGCTTGCGGTGTATGCGCCGTTCGGCATCAACGCGCTCAGCTATAATTCGTTCGGCGTGCTTTTTCTGGCACTGACCGGTGCGCTGCTCGTCCCGGCGGAGAAAGAGAGCCGCGCGGCGTACTTTCTTGCAGGGTTGTGCTTTGCCGGGGCGGTGCTCTGCTGCCCGTATCTGGCGTTTGTATATTTCCTGTACGCACTCGCCGTGGCGCTGCTGCGAAAGCGCGAGGGGTGCCTTCCGGCCTTTTCGCCGCGCGCGTTCGGTCTTTTCACGCTCGGTGCGGCGCTGCTCGCGGCGGCGTTTTTCCTTGTCGGGCTCCGCGGCGCAGATCTTTCCAAGCTCCCCGCCGCGCTGCGCGGCATTTTCTCCGATCCGGAGCACGCGGGGCAGACATCGTTTCCCCTCTCGCTGCTGCTCTTGCTGCTGCGGTATCCATACCATGTGTTCTACCGCGCCCATCCCCTGCCGGGCGCGTGTCTGTTTCTGGTGTTTGCACTCGCGCTTGCCGCGCGGTTGGATAAGCACCGGGAAAAGCACGCCGCGGCGTACTTTCTCGCCGGAGCTCTTCTCACGGCAGCGGCGGAGATCCTCTATGCCGTGCTCTGGCCGCAGCCCAACTTCCTGATGTATGCCGTGAACGTCCTCGCGCTGCTCTGCTTCATGCTCACGCCGCCGTCGGACGCGGATACCGTGCGGCGTCTCGCACTGCTGTGGTGGCTGCCGGGGATGCTCTATTCCGCGCTCGTCATTCTTGGCTCCAATCAGGGACAGTACGCGGTCTTTTCCGCCGCAGCGAGCGCCGTTCCGTGCAGCATAGCAGTCATTTTCCGCACGACGAAGCGGATCTTTCCGGAAAAACGGCCGCTTCGTGCCGCAGCGCTCGTCGTGCTCCTGCTCTTGCAGATCGGCGGCGCAGCCTATCTCCGGTACCGGAACGTTTTCTGGGGCGCAACGATCCGCGAGCAGACCGAGGCCATCACGGAAGGAACGCACAAAGGTCTTATCGTCGAGCCGGAAGCAGCGGAGGAATACGCGGCCACCCAGCGCGTCATGGCGGAGCTCGCGCGCCGCAGCGGCGGCGGGCGTGTTCTGGTGCTCACAGGCAATACATGGATGAGCATGGGCGCTTATCAAAACGCCGCCTACTCCCCCTGGCTCTCCGGTCTGGACGATGCGACACTCGACCGGCTGGAGCTGTACTACGCGCTCAACCCGGAAAACCGCCCCATAGTGGTCTGGGCCGCCGCGAAGGACGCGGCGTTCGCCGAGACGTTCTGCCGGCGGTTTTCGTATCTGGCGGAAACGACGCCGGACGGCATTTTCCTGACGCCCGCACAATAGATGGCCGGTCAGTGAAGACCACCGCTGCACATACGGCCTACGAAACCCCCGAAAAATATTTAATGGTAAATAAAACTCCGAGCTGATACGGTTCGGAGTTTGATTAAAAAAATTGTTCACAAAATCAAAAGGAGAGAAGTACATGAACAAGCAGGAGAGCGATATCCTGAACACCATTTTGTTGGAACCGTTCATCAATCAGCGCATTCTGGCCGAGGTATCCGGGCATTCGTTGGGTGTGGTGAACCGCTCGCTCAAGGAGCTTATCAAAGCGGGCTATCTCGATGACACGATCCGCCCCACGGCGAAAGCCATCACAGAATTCCGGCAGAAAACGCCGAAGCGCGCCATTATTCTGGCCGCCGGCTTCGGTATGCGAATGGTCCCCATCAACACAGAGATGCCGAAGGGGCTTCTGGAGGTTAACGGCGAGCCTTTGATCGAGCGCATCATCAAGCAGCTTCAGGAAGTCGGCATCCGGGAAATTTATGTTGTCGTTGGCTTCATGAAGGAAAAATATGAATACCTGATCGATGAGTATGGCGTGGAGCTGGTCGTTAATCCGGATTATGCAGCAAAGAACAACCTGCATTCGGTCAGGCTTGCAAAAGAGCATCTGGAAAATGCATACGTCATCCCCTGCGACATCTGGTGTGACCGAAATCCGTTCCACCGGCATGAGCTTTATTCGTGGTATATGGTCAGCGACCTCGTGGATAACGAGAGCAATGTCCGCGTCAACCGCAAGATGGAGCTTGTAACCGTCCCGGAGCGTTTCGGCGGCAACGCAATGATCGGTATCTGCTATCTGGTGAAGGAGGACGCGGATACGGTCGCGGAGCGTATCGAGGATCTCTGCCGGGATCCGCGGCATGACGGGGCCTTCTGGGAAGAAGCTCTTTACAGCAAAGACCGAATGATCGTCGCCGCCCGCGTGGTGCATTCCACAGATGTTGTGGAGATCAACACCTACGAGCAGCTTCGGGAAATCGACAGCGATTCCAACCAGCTGAAAACCGACGCGATCCAGGTGATCTGTGCAGCCTTGAACGCAAAGGCCGAAGAGGTCACGGATATCACCGTTTTGAAAAAGGGCATGACAAACCGGTCTTTCCTGTTCTCCTGCAAGGGGCAAAAATACATCATGCGTATTCCGGGAGAGGGAACCGAACAGCTTATCAACCGGCGGCAGGAAGCGGCTGTTTATCAGGTCATCGCCGGAAAACACATCTGTGACGACGTGGAATACATCAATCCGGAAAACGGCTACAAGATCACCCGTTTTCTCGAAGGCGCCAGAGTGTGCGACCCTTTGAACTACGAAGACGTCAAAAAATGCATGCAGCGGGTGAGAGCGTTCCACGAGCTGAAGCTGAAAGTGGATCATGCGTTTGATATCTTCGGGCAAATGGAGTTTTATGAGACGCTGTGGGAAGGAACGCCGTCGGTTTATAAGGATTATGAGAAAACGAAAGCCAACGTTTTGTCCTTAAAGCCCTACATCGATGCGCATGTCCGGGAAAAGGTTTTGACCCATATTGACGCGGTGCCGGATAATCTGCTGTTTGTGACGAAGGACGGAAAAGAGGAGATCCAGCTGATCGACTGGGAGTATGCGGGAATGCAGGATCCTCACGTCGATGTAGCGATGTTCTGTATTTATTCGCTTTACAGCAAACGCCAGGCAGACCGGCTGATCGCGGCCTATTTTACCGAGGGCTGCGACGATGAGACCAGGATCAAGATCTATTGCTATATTGCAGCCTGCGGACTGCTGTGGAGCAACTGGTGCGAGTATAAGCGGAATCTCGGCGTGGAGTTCGGCGAGTATTCTCTGCGGCAATATCGCTATGCGAAGGATTACTACCGGATCGTTCAGGAGGAATTGAAAAAGCTCCAGGAAAAAAACTGACCGCCGAAAGCAGCGACAGAGTATGAAATCGCCGCCGTTTCCAATGCGAAACGGCGGCGATTTTCTAATCCTGCTTTACAGCTGTTCCTTCATTTTGTTCCGCGCGATGGCAACGACCGTGCCGGTGAGAGCGAAGAGGGCGAGCGCGTTCGGGAGTACCATGAGGTTGTTGAAAAGGTCGGTGAGCTCCCAGACGAGATCGTTGGACATCATCGTTCCGGCGAAAATGAACACAAGGGCGATGACCGTATAGACCGCCGTGCTGCGCTTTGCGTTTTCGCGGCCGAAGAGATAGATCACGTTGATCTTGCCGAAGAGGTTCCAGCTCAGCACCGTGGAGAATGCGAAGAAGAAGAGGCACACCGCCACGAAAATTGCGCCAAAGCGGCTGCCAAACACGGTGCCGAACGCGGTCTGCGCGAGATTGCTCTTGCCGAGGATCTCGGTCACGCTGCCGGTGTAGCCGTTGGCGAGCGGGCCGTCGGGCGTATAGAGCGTGGAGATGATGACGAGCGCGTTGAGCGTGAGGACAACGAACGTGTCCATGAATACGCCGATCATCGCCACAACGCCCTGCTCGTGCGGGGACTTGACGTGCGCCTGCGCGTGGGCGTGAGGCGTGGAGCCCATGCCGGCCTCGTTGGAGAAGAGACCGCGCTTAGCGCCCTGCGAAAGCGCCGTTTTCAGCGCATAGCCGAAGCCGCCGCCGATGATGGCCTGCGGCTGGAAGGCATACCGGAAAATCATGCCGAATGTCGCGGGGATGTACCGGATGCGGACGACAAGCACAACAAGCGCGCCCGCGAGGAAGAGCGCCGCCATGACCGGCACAATCTTTTCCGCAACGGCGGCGAGACGGCGCACGCCGCCGAGGAAGATGATGCCGCAGAGGAGTACGAGCGCGATGCCGACGACCCACGCCGGCACGCCGAACGCGGTCTCAAACGTGGAGCCGATGGAGTTGGACTGCACCATGCACCCCATGAAGCCGAGTGCAAGAATGATGGCGACAGCGAAGAAGCCCGCGAGGAACTTTCCGAAGCCGCCCTTAAAAGCGGTTGTGATGTAATACACCGGACCGCCGTGGATCGTGCCGTCCTTATCGACCTGCCGGGTGGTCAGCGCGAGCGTCGCCTCGGCATAAATGGTCGCCATGCCGAAAAAGGCGATGATCCACATCCAGAAGATGGCGCCGGGGCCGCCGGTCAGAATGGCGCCGGACGCGCCGACGATGTTGCCGGTACCGACCTGCGCGGCAATGGCGGTGGCGAGCGCCTGAAAGGAGCTCATGCCGCTCTCGTGCTTCTCGCCGCGGAGCGTGAGATTGCCGAATACGCGGCGCATCCCCTCGCCAAAGCAGCGCACCTGTACAAAGCGCGTGCGGATCGAGTACCAGAGCCCGACGGCGATGAGAAGAAAGACGAGAACATAGTTGGAAAGGTATGTGTTGAGATCGCATACCACGGGGTAAAGCGCGTTTTCGATGGCGGTGAACATGTGCGGGATCCTCCTTAGAGCGTCGATTGACAAGGGAACGCGCGGTTCGGCCGGGCCCTTGTTAATCGACGCTAGAAAATAGAAAAAAGCTGCCGGTTTTTCGGCAGCTCCGGAGAGAATATGCAGTTTCGGAAATACCCCGTGCATGTTCGCGGTCTATCACGATTCTGCCCTGTCCTTTTGCCTGAGAGTTTCGGCCCGGAATGCGAGCCTTGCACCTTCGGCACCCGATCAAACGGGATTCTCCAGAGTGTCCTCCACTTTCAGTCTCTCAAATCGATCCTGAAAGCTTCTATGGAATTCGAGTGTTACCTTACCATAGTTTCGCCGTACTGTCAACAAAAAGTTTTTCTGTTGCGGACATTTTTCTTCATATCAAAAACTCCCTGCCAAAAGCGACAGAGAGTTTTTGTTTATTTCGTTGCCATGGCGATCTGCTCGGGCGTGATGGGGAGCTCGCAAAACCGCTTCCCGGTGGCGTTGTATACCGCGTCGGCGATCGCCGGGAGAGGCGTGTTGATGACGACCTCGCCGATGGACTTTGCGCCGTACGGCCCGGTCTCCTCGTAGCTTGACTCGAACGCGACGGAGATATGGCCGATGTCCTGCCGTGTCGGGATCTTGTACTGCATAAACGAGCTTTCTACCGGCATGCCGCGGCGGTCGTAGGTAACATTTTCCGTGAGCGCCATGCCAATGCCCTGCAATATGCCGCCCTCGGCCTGCACACGGGCGAGATTCGGGTTGATGGGCGTGCCGCAGTCCACGGCGGCGACAAAGTTTACGACCTGCGTTTCCCCGGTCTCGCGGTCAAGCTCGATCTCGGCCGCGCCCACCATGAACGGCGGGGGCGAGATCGGCGAGGTGTGCGTCACGGTCGCTTCGAGCACGACCGTTCCGCCGCACTGCGAGGCGAGCGCGAGCTCCTCGAGTGTGACGGACTTCTCCCCGTCCGCGGTCTCGGCACAGCTGCCGGTGAGGATCACGTCGGCCGCATCGCAGCCGAGCTTTTGCGCGGCAAACGCCGCGATCTTTTCGCGCAGAGCGAGCGCGCACTCCTCTACGGCCTTGCCGGTGACATACGTCGTGCTGGAGGCATAGGAGCCGGAGTCGTAGGGCGAGGAATCCGTGTCCGCGCCGAGAACGGAGATATTCTCCAGCGGACAGTCGAGCGCTTCGGCGGCGATCTGCGCGAGGATGGTGTCGCAGCCGGTGCCCATGTCCGCCGCGCCGATAGAGAGAGTGTACCCGCCGCCGTCGTTCAGCTTGAGCGTCGCGCTGCCGACATCCACATTGTTGATACCGGAGCCCTGCATCGCCATGCCCATGCCGACGGCGCGCACCTTGCCCCCGCCCATATCGCGGCAGGGATATTTTTCATCCCAGCCGATGCGCTGCCGTACACTTTCGAGACACGCCTCGAGCGCGCAGCTCGTGTTCTCCTGCCCGTAATAGGCGGGCATTATCTCACCCTCGCGGGGGATATTGCGCTTTCGTATCTCAAAGGGATCAATGCCGAGGCGCGCGGCCAATTCGTTTACGGCGGATTCCACGGCGAAGAGGCCCTGCGTTGCGCCGTAGCCGCGGTAGGCGCCGGAGGACATGTGGTTGGTGTACACCACGTCGTACACGAACCGGTACGCCTCGGCTTTGGCGTAAAGCGGAATGGATTTATGGCCGGAGAGGCCGACAGTCGTGGGGCCGTGTTCGCCGTAAGCGCCGGTATTGGAGAGTGTATAGAGATCGATGCCGCGCACGATGCCGTTCTTGTCCGCACCGAGACGGACGTGCATTTCCATTTCGTGGCGCGGGCTGCCCGCGATCATGCACTCGCGGCGGTCGAAAAGGATCATGCTCGGCTTTTTCGTCATCCATGTGACGAACGCCGGGTAAACAGCGCTCACCGCCGTCTGCTTCGCGCCGAACCCGCCGCCGACGCGCGGCTTGGTCACGCGGATCTTTGAGCGCGGGATGTGCAGGGCGTTCGCCACGATGCGGCGTGTGTGGAACACGATCTGCGTGGAGCTCACAATGTGCAGCCGCCCATAGGTGTCGATCGTGCAGAACGTGCGGAACGTCTCCATCGGCGTCTGCTGGCAGGCCTTCGTGTGGTATACGCGGTCGATGACGATATCACAGTCACGGAGCACGGCGTCAATGTCGCCCTTGCCGTCGGCCTCATGCGCGCAGAGATTACGCCGGTTGTCCGCGCCGACGGGACATTGCGCCTCCCAGTTTTCCTCCGGATGGACGAGCACGGGGTTATCGAGTGCTGTGTGGAAATCGAGCACCGGCTCGAGCACGTCGTACTCGACCTTTACGAGCTTCATCGCCTTATCGACGCACGCCTCATCCTCTCCGGCGAGAATGGCGACAACGTCGCCCGCAAAGCGGACGTGGCGGTCGATGACGAGCCGGTCGAGCGGGCTCGGCTCCGGCGCGGTCTGCCCGGCCTGCGTATAGCGCCGGGCATTTTGCGGCACGTCCTTCCACGTGAAGACAGCCTCCATGCCGGGTACGCGCATGGCGCGAGAGGTGTCGATCTCGCGAACGATGGCGTTCGCGTGCGGCGAGCGGAGGAGCTTTACTACGAGGCAGTTTTCGGGCGCGATGTCCTCGGTGTAGACCGGCTGACCGGTCACGAGCTGCATGGCATCTATTTTGCGCACGCCCTGACGGACGGTGTTCATTCGCTCTCCTCCTTCGCCTTTTTCCACGCGAGGAAGCTCTGTATGCCGCGAAGCTGGCCTTCATAGCCGGAGCAGCGGCAGAGATTGCCCGCCAGATATTCCCGGATCTCGTCCTCGTCCGGGTCGGGGTTTTCACGGAGGAGCGCGAGCGTATTCATAATAAAGCCGCTGTTGCAGAACCCGCATTGCTCCGCGCCCTGATCGGCGAGGAACGCGCCGAATTCCGCGGCTTCCTCTTGCAGACCTTCGAGCGTCGTGACGCTCCGATCCTGCACACGCGCGGCAAGCGTCGCGCACGAGAGGACGGGCGTGCCGTCCAGATACACGGTGCAGAGCCCGCAGTTGCCGGTGCCGCAGCCGCGCTTGACGCTTTTACAGCCGAGCCGCCGCACGAGATCGAGCAGCAGCGTGTCCGGCGAGATATCCGTGGACACTCTCTTTTCGTTGAGTGTGAAGGTAAGCTTCATTTCGCGCCTCCTTCCAGCGTTTCCACGGCGCGGCGGACGAGCACGCGGGCGAGATGCTTCCGGTATTCGGCGCTGCCGCGCAGATTCGAGCCGGTCACAAGCTGCGCACAGACGAGCTCCGGCAGTTCCTCCGGCGTTCCCTGCGGCGCGAGCACGACCGCCTTTCCGGGCCGCGCGCCGATGGCAAAGCGGTATTCCCCGCTCTCCAGCCGGGCCGCGGCGCAGGTGAGCGAGGGGAAATCCGTCCTCGTCGGGCGCACAGACTGATAGAAAAAGGCGGCGTTTTCCTTTGGGATATGCACGCGCACGAGAATATCCCGGTCAAAGGGCATTTCGGCAAAGCGCGCCAGCGGGACGATACCGCCCTTATAGAGCTCTACTGAGGCGTTCAGCGCAAGGAGCAGCGTGAGTACGTCCGAAAAGCCGAACCGGCCATAGACGCTCCCGCCGAGCGTTGCGGTATTCCGAAACTGCACGCCGACGATGTGGCGCAGCGCTTCGCGCACGGTGCCGTTTGTATAGGCGTTCAACGCCCCGTTCGTTTCGAGCGCACGCAGCGAGACCATTGCGCCGGCGGTGAACCCTTCCGGCGTTTCCTCGATCGTGTCAAGGCCGAGACCGGAGAGGTCGATCGCCGTGCCGGCGGTGCCTCGCTGCATTTTGAGCCAGAGCATGCCGCCGAGAACGCGGCTCGTGCGCTTCTGGTTGAGCGCCCACGCCTCCTCGAGCGTGGCGGGGCGGACGTATTCGCGAATGGTGATCATGGGTATAGCTTCTCCGTAAAGAATATTTTTGAAAAACGGCGGAAAGCCGCAGAAGCGGCTTTCCATATTCGTATATTTGATTTGCGGCAGGAGCACAAACCCCTCAGTCACGGCGCTTTACGCCGTGCCAGCTCCCCTATTAGGGGAGCCAAGCCGGTTTGCCGCAATCTTACTTGCCTCTCCTAACAGGGGAGGTGGGTTTCGCCGCAGGCAAAAGCCGGAGGGGTTCCCGTGCAGCGTTTTACTTTTTCAGGATACCCAGCAGGCCGCGCTTGAGCATCTGGCCGCCGGCGGAGATGAGCTGCGTTTCGATCTTGGAGCGGATGCGCTCGGCTTTGCGCTTCTCTTCGGCTTCCTTCTTCTCCTTTTCGCGCTCGGCCTTGCGGCGCGCCTCGTCCTCCAGCTTCTGAGCACGGCGGCGCTCCTCATCCTCGAGCTTCTGCGCGCGGCGGCGCGCTTCGTCCTCGAGCTTCTGGGCACGCTTTTCGTCCGCCTCCGCCTGCTTCTGGCGCTGCTTTTCCTCTTCGGCGGCGCGCTTCTTCTCGTCGAGCCGCTCCTGCTCCTGCGCGAGCGCGTCCTCCGCGGCCTTCACCTCGTCGGCGAGCACTTCGTAGGCGGAGACATTATCCACGCTCTCGTCATACTTTTCCATGCCGTCGCGGAGGATGGTCTTGGCGCGCGTCATGGCTTCCGGCGCGCCCATCAGGCTCTGCGGACAGATGATCTTTGTGCGCTGCACCATGGCGGGGATACCGTCCTCGCCGAGGAACGAAGTGAGCGCTTCGCCCACGCCCAGCTCCATGATCGCGTCCTCGGCGTTGAACGCCGGATTTTCGCGGAAGGACTGCGCTGCCACGCGCACCGCCTTGAGCTCGGTGGGTGTATAGGCGCGCAGCGCGTGCTGCACGCGGTTGGAAAGCTGCGCGAGCACGGTGTTCGGTACGTCCGCCGGGCTCTGCGTTACAAAGAACACGCCGATACCGCGCGAGCGGATCAGCTTCACGGTCTGCTCGATCTTCTGCACGAGCACCGCCGGGGCGTCGCGGAAGAGCATGTGCGCCTCATCAAAGAAGAACACGAGCTTCGGCTTTTCCTGATCACCGACCTCCGGCATCGTCTCGAAGAGCTCCGAGAGCATCCAGAGAAGGAAACTCGCGTACAGCGTCGGGTTCTGCACAAGCTTGACGCAGTCGAGCACGTTGATCATGCCGCGGCCGTCGGCATCGGTGCGGATCCAGTCGTTCACATCGAGCGCGGGCTCGCCGAAGAACAGCTCGCCGCCCTCTTTTTCCAGCGGCAGCAGCGCGCGGAGGATGGCCGCGACGGACTGCGTGGTGATGTTGCCATATTTCATGCGGTAATCTTCGCGGTGGTCGTTCGCGTAGTTGAGCAGCGCGCGGAGATCCTTAAGATCGTCCAGCAGCAGCCCGCGGTCATCCGCGATGCGGAAAACGATCTGCAAAACGCCCTCCTGCACCTCGCTCAGGCCGAGAATGCGGGAGAGAAGCTCGGGGCCCATCTCGCTCACAGTGGCGCGCACGGCATGGCCGCCGGTCTGGTAGATATCCCAGAACGTGGTAGGGTAGCCGCGGTAAGCAAACTTGCCGGTGAGACCGAAGCGCTCAACGCGCTCACGCATGTCCTCGCTGTCCACGCCGGGGGCGCAGATACCGGCGACATCGCCCTTCACGTCACACAGGAATACAGGCACGCCCGCATCGGAGAGGGATTCCGCCAGCACCTTCATCGTGATGGTCTTGCCGGTGCCGGTCGCACCGGCGATCAGGCCGTGCCGGTTGCACATGGAAAGGGGAAGCTCCACCCGGTCTTCGCCGGAAAGGCCGAGATAGATTTTGCCGTTATCGTACATGATCGCGCCAACCTCCGTATATGTATTATCTTTGATTGCCGACTTTCATTATAACCGCCGATCTGCCGCTGTGCAACAGAAAAAGCTCCCATCCCGGAGGATGAGAGCTTTTTGGTCGATAAAAAACCGAAATCAGTCGGTCACGTAAGGCAGGATAGCGACCTGACGGGCACGCTTGATCGCCTCGGTGAGCAGACGCTGATGGTAGGCGCAGGCGCCGGTGGTGCGGCGGGGCAGGATCTTGCTGCGCTCGGACAGGTACTTGCGCAGCTTGACGGTGTCCTTGTAGTCGATATACTCGGCCTTATCCACACAGAACTGGCAGACCTTTCTGCGCTTGCGGTTCTTCTGCGGGGCAGCGGACTTATCAAAAGCCATGGTTCAAAAACTCCTTTCGTGAGTGTCAAAACGGCAGCTGGCCGTCGTCATCGTCGATCGTCTGGAACGATCCGGCCTGCGCTTTCGCGCTGTTAAAGCCCTCGTTGGAGGGGGTGCGGGGTGCGTACTCCTGACGGGGCGCGTACTCCTGCCGCGGGGCTCCGTCATCCCGGCGCTTGCTTTCGCCGAAATAGACGTTGTCCGCCACGACCTCCGCCGCGGTACGGCGGTTGCCGTCGCGGTCGGTGTAGTCACGGATCTGCAGCCGACCGGAAACCACGATCATGCTGCCCTTCGTGAAGTACTTGGAGACGAATTCCCCGGTCTGACGCCAGGCGGACACGTTGATGAAATCGGTCTGCTTTTCACCGTTTTCACCGCGGCCGAAATCCCGGTCAACAGCAATGGAGAAGGACGCGACGGGGACGTTGGAGCCGGTATAGCGCAGCTCCGGGTCCCGCGTCAGGCGGCCCATAAGAACGATATGATTCAGCATATCATTCCCTCCGCTTATTCGTAGCGCAGAGTGACAAGAGAGCGGATCACGCCGTCGGTGATGCCGAGGATACGATCCAGCTCGGCGGGAAGCTCGGGCCCGGAGGTGAACTTCACCAGCACATAGTAGCCCTCGGTGAGATAGTTGATCTCGTAGGCGAGCTTGCGCTTGCCCCACTCTTCCATCTCATCGACGGTGCCGTTCTGCTCGATCAGAGTCTTGAACTTTTCCACGATGGCCTGGGTCTCTTCCTCGGTGAGGTTGGGGTTGAGAACGTACAGGACCTCGTATTTTTCGGTGGTCTTAGCCATTAGTTGTCCTCCTTCTGGACTGTGGCCCCCTGCTCAGACAGGGAGCAAGGTGGATGGGATAAATCTTACTTGAGTTCGACCTTCGCGCCGACGGCCTCGAGCTTGGACTTGATCTCCTCGCCCTCTTCCTTGGAGACGGCTTCCTTCAGCTTGGCGGGGACGGCTTCGACGATAGCCTTCGCCTCGGCAAGGCCCAGACCCAGCAGGCCGCGGACTTCCTTGATGACCTTGATCTTCTCAGCGCCGAACTCGGTCATGACAACGTCAAACTCGGTCTTCTCTTCGACCGGGGCAGCAGCGGCGGCAGCGGCGGGAGCAGCGGCGGCAGCGGCGGAAACGCCGAAGGTCTCCTCAAGGGCGTGGACGAGCTCAGCCAGCTCCAGCACGGAGAGAGCCTTGACTTCTTCGATCATAGCGGTAACTTTTTCGCTAGCCATTTGTAATTTTCCTCCTAAAAATGATTTGTGTCTGCCGGATTATTCGGCAGCGGCTTCGGCGGTCTCGAGAGAGCCGCCCTTCTGCTCCAGGATCTGACCGAGAACGACGGCCAGGCTGGTGATGGGTGCGAGCATGGTGCCGAGGACCTTGGAGTACAGGGCATCCTTGCCGGGAAGCTGAGCGATCTCATCGATGTCGGCCATCGGAAGGACTTTACCTTCCATGAAGCCGCCCTTGACCTCGAACTTGCCGTTCATCTTCTTGGCGAACTCGCTGACGATGCGGATGGGCGCGATGGGGTCGCCCTCGGTGGTGGCCAGAGAGGTGGTGCCGTTGAGCACGGAGTCAAACTCGTTGAGATTGCACTTGTCAACCGCGAAGCGGAGCAGAGTGTTCTTCACAACGGTGTACTCAATGCCGGCAGCACGCAGCTCACGGCGCAGAGCGGTATCCTCCAGAACGGTGATGCCCTTGTAGTCCACAAGGACGCCCGCCGTGGCGTTACCGATACGCTTGGTGAGTTCCTCGACGATGGCCTGTTTCTCGCTGAGTACTTTCGCGTTAGGCAATGATTTCACCTCCGGGGTAAATTTCTGCGCCCGAAAGAAAAACTCCCTCTGCCGAAAGACAGGGGGAGACACAATACAAGTATCGTGCTTTCCTCGGCAGGATTTACGGCAAACGCCACCTGCTGTCTTTGGAGCGCCATGACATAATACCATAAATCCCAGGAAAGTCAATACTTTTTTCGTATTTTTGTGGAGAAAACCTCTCCGTCAAAACCTGCGGTTTTGCCACCTCCCCTAAAAGGGGAGGCAAGATCGTTTATCGCAAACCCACTTGGCTCTCCTAACAGGGGAGCTGGCAGCCGTCAGGCTGACTGAGGGGTTTACGACGCCCCATCCGTCAGCGCCGCAGCAGCGCCTTCAGCGCCGAGAGATCGGAGAAATCCGGCAGATACACCGCCGCGCCGGCGCGGATCGCTTCCGTATATTCCTTCATACTCTCGTCGTATACGCCGACGCCCGTAAGGCCAAGCGTCTCTGCCGCGGCAAGATTGCGCGGCGCGTCCTCCACGAGGAGCATTTTCTCATATGGCACGCCGAGCCTGTCCCGAAAAAAGGCGTAGGGCGCTTCGGTGCGCTTGGAGCCGGTCTCCTCCTCGGCATAAACGCCGTCCACGAGCGGCGCAACGCCGAGCCGCTCGATGGCCGCATCGAGCAGCGCATGGCGCGTTGCCGAGAGGATGTATACGCGAAGCCCCGCCGCGCGGAGCATTCGCAAAAGCTCCTTTGCGCCCGGCTTGAGGGGGATCTCGTGCGCATAATGCGCCGCCATTTCCGCGCTCCAGCGCTCGCCGAGCGGCGTTTCCGTTTCAAGCTGCGGATACCGCTTCCCCACCTCCCGCGCGATCTCCCAGATCGGCACGGCGCGGATAAAGTCCGCAAAGCCCTCCGGCTGCGGCAGGTTTGCCTCGCGAAGCGTATCCACCGGCAGACGCAGCCAGTACGGCATCGAATCGGCCAGCGTGCCGTCGAAATCCACGAGCGCCAGAGAGTAGGACATGAGCGTTACCTCCGAATTTGTCAAAATAATTTGCCATTTGGAACTATTATATGTTCCGCAGCGGCAGGATGCAATTGCTTTTTTCCCGCGGATGCGGTAATATAAACGTTGTATGTCGATTTCCGTCGGAAAGGAGGCAGGAGGACGATGAAAAACAACCGGACCCAGCGGCGCGCCCGCGTCTGGGCGATCGCGATCCCGGCGGGGATCCTCCTGTTACTGCTGCTCGCAGCGTTCATCGTCGGCAACGGCGGTGCCTCCGCCTTCCGGGACGATGTGGACGCCATCCTCGCCGCGCCGCGCAGCGAAGAGCTCGGCGAGCTCTCCTTTGCCGACGACGGCAGCGCCGTTGTCCGCCTGTATAAAAACGATCTTTACCTTCTCGCCGACGAGAGCGGCGTTCTCCCCGGTCTCCGGCAGCAGATGCGCGAGCGGTTCGGCAATCTCGACTTCGGCATCCGCCTGACCGACGGAAAGATGCGTGTCTGCATCTCGCAGCGCGTTCTCGGCCTTGTGCCGGTATCGATGCAGATCGTGGCCTCCGTTTCGTGGGACGGCACCGGCGTGGTGATCCATGCCGAGAACGTTCTGCTCGGCAGCCGGACGGCGCTGCCGGACTCCCTGTGGCCGGACGGCGTCCGGGAGGATTTCCGCATCGATCTCGCCGAAACCGGGCGGACGCAGGAGATCGCGGACGTATACCTTGACGGCAGCGCCGCCGTGGTGGAAACTGTGCCGCTGCGCCTTCCGGCGAGCGACACCCTGCACCCCGATGAGCGGCTTTTAAAGGAGATCCGCTTCTTCGGCGCGGATGACAAAACCGAGAGCGCCGCGGCGCTTCTCGACCGACTCGCCGCCGGGGATATCCCCTCGGAGGATGAGCTGCCTGCCGGGAGCCGTGCGGAGCTGTTCGCGTGGCTGCTCGCGCTGCAGACCGACAACGGCGAGGACGCCATGTTCTCCACCTTCTTCACGCACCGCAGCGAGCGCATCCGCGAGGACATCGAAGAATATCTCGCCGCAGCGGAGGATAAATACGCAAAGCTCCTGACCTCCGTACGCGAGCTCTACAAAAGCCGGGCGCTGCGCATTGAGGAGAGCGGGTTTTACGTGATCTCCACAAACCAGCCGTACGATCCCTTCGCCGCCTCCGAGCTCTCCGCCACGGTGACGGATTCGCGCGTTGTGCTGCTCACGAGCGGCAGCGGCACGCCCGAGGTGAGTCAGGCGGACATGCCGGTGATCAAAAGCGTCGAGCGGCGCGGCAGCAAGGCGCTGGACGGGCTTGACCCCGAGCACGCCTACGATGTCGGCATCGTCCTCACGACGGACGGCGGCGTTCCGGCGCTGCTGTACCGGCGCTCCAACGGCGAGATCGTCGTGCGCGAGCTCTCCTCGGAGCAGTATGTGAACATCCTTGTTTCCGGCGGGCGGCCGCTCATCAACGTGGACACTCTCCCGGAGGCGGCGGAGGAGCTTGTATGCTCCGACTGCCGGGTGCTCCCTCTGCCATAACTCTCAATATGGAAAAGCAGGAGAGATGACGAACGTCATCTCTCCTGCTTTTTTATCGCAGCGGCTGTGCGCCGAGGGATTCCACGCTGTTTCCGAGCGCGCCGATGCTGCGAAGATACTCGCCGAGCGCGGCGAGATCGCGGTAATGGCGCAGCGTGCCGCTCTCCGGCGGCGGTGCGGCGGGCGCCTCCTCCCCGCGGGCTTCCGCCTCCTGCACGGCGATGGGGGCGCTTTGGTAAAAATGATCCCGCGCCATGTGCTCCAGCTCATGGCGCAGCGTTTCCTGCCGCGCCTTGTCGCCAAGGCGGGCGTTGATGTATACGGAAAAGGTGCCGTCGTCGTTCGGGAGCGTTGCGCCGAGCACCGTCGGCGGCAGCTCCACGAGCCGAACATAATAATCAGGTACTCTCATGCTTGCTGCGCAGCGCCTCGAGGATCGTTACGGCGGTCTCCACATCCTCGCGCGTGGCATTTTTGGAAAGACGGAACAGCGCGCGCATCTCCGGCCGGTCGCGCAGCGCTTCCAGATACGCCGTCAGCTCCGGATCGTTGTTCACGAGCGGCTCCGTGCGGCCGAGAAGAACGTTCATGTCCACCTGAAAACAATCCGCCATCTTTTCCAGCAGATCGAATTCCGGCTCGCGGTTGCCGCATTCGTACATGCTCACCGAGCTTTTGGATATGCCGAGCTTCTTTGCCAGCTCTGCCTGCGTCAGCCCCGCACCCTTGCGCAGCGCCGACAGTCTTTCGCTGAAACCGGACATTTCTATCACCTCACCGTAACCTTAACACGCCGCGTGAAAAATGTCAAGGGAGATTCCACGAAATGTGTTGACAAATCGTTTTCCCGGTGATATAACATGATCACACGAAGCGTGTAATGCATAAGCTCAATCCTGTCCTTTCTTTCTTTTTTACTCATCGCATTCACGCTTCGTGCTTTATAATAACGCAATGGGGGTATGACCGATGGGAAACCGGGTCGGTTCCTGCGGCCGGACGGCGGCAGAGATACGCTACATTCAGGCATCGCTCGAGCTATTTGCGCAGCTCCCGCCGGAGCGGCGGGAGGCGGTGCGCGCGACGATCGCGCGCGTCGCGGCCACGCCGGAGGAGGGCATGGCGCTTTTCCGTCTGGTCGTGCAGAAGAAAGCGCTCTCGGCGGTGGCGGAGGCGACGGGGCTTTCGCTCCGGCGGCTCGCGCGGCTGCGGCTGGACTTTTTTAAGCAGATGCCCCTTTGACCGCAAAGGAGGACAACATGAAGGACAAAACGGCGCTCACGGCGCGGCAGAAGCGCTTTGTGGAGGAATATCTTGCCGGCGGGGACGCCGCAGAGGCGGCGATCGCCGCCGGATACAGCCCCGCCGCGGCGGAGGAGCGCGCCCACGGGCTGCTGCGCGATCCGGCCATACAGCGCTACCGCCGCGAGACCGAGCAGCGGCTTTTCGACGCGATGGGCGTTTCGAGCGCATGGATCGGGCGGCGGCTCGTGGAGATCGTCGACCGGTGCATGCAGGCCACGCCGCATCTCACGCGAAACCCCGAAACAAAGCAGCGCGAGCCGGACGGCACCTGGGAATTTGATCCCGCGGGCGCGATGCGCGCGCTGCACGAGCTTGACGAGCACCTCCGCTCGCTCCGCGAGGAGGAGGCCGCAGAGGGCGGCGCGCTCTCGTTTGAGGAATGGCTCGCGCGGCAGGAGGGGGCGAGCGCGCTGTGAACCCGTGCGTGGCAAAGGAGTATATCGAGTCGTGCCTCAAGATCCGCACGAAGAGCGGCGCGGTCGTGCCGTTCCGGCTGAACGCCGCGCAGCAGAAGCTCTATGCCGTTGCCAAACGCCAGCAGGACGCGGGCAAGCCCGTGCGGCTCATCATTTTAAAGGCGCGGCAGCTCGGCTTTTCCACGCTCACGGAGGCGCTGCTCTTCCACGCCTGCGCCACGCGCGAGAACGTGAACGCGCTCGTCGTAGCGCACCGCGAGGACGCCACGGCCAATCTTTTCCGCATGAGCAAGCTTTTTTATGACGAGCTGCCCGCGCCGGTCAAGCCGATGCTCCGCACCTCGAACGCGCAGGAGCTGGTGTTTGAAAATCCGTCGCGCGCATCGCGCGGCGCACTGCCGGGGCTCCGGTCGCGCTTTCGCTGCGCGACCGCGGGCGGGCGCGGCATCGGGCGCTCGGACACGCTCCAATGCGTGCATCTTTCGGAATATGCCTTCTGGCCGGAGGGCGGCGAGAGCAAGGCCGCAACGCTCGCGGGCATATTGCAGGCCGTGCCCTCCGCCCCCGGGACGATGGTGATCATCGAGAGCACCGCCAACGGCTGCGAGGATTTCAAGGAGCGCTGGGACGCCGCCGTCGCCGGGGAAAACGATTTCGAGCCGGTATTTTTCGCGTGGTTTGAAAACCCGGACTACGTTATGCGCGTTGAGCCGGGCATCGAATGGACGGCGGAGGAGCGCGAAGTGCGTGAGCGGTATTCCCTCTCGTGGGAGCAGGTGCGCTGGCGGCGCTGGTGCATCGCGAACAACTGCGGCGGCAGCCGGGACATGTTCCGGCAGGAATACCCCGCAAACCCGGACGAGGCGTTTCTCCATAGCGGCTCGGGCGTTTTCGATAACGGTCTTGTAATCCGCCGCCGCGAGGAAGCGCCCGCTCCCGTGCGCCGCGGACGGTTCCTCCCCGGCGGAGACGGCGAGAGCGTCTGGCAGAACGACGACGCGGGCGAGATCTGCATTTACCGTGAGCGCGAGCCGGGACACCCGTATGTCCTCGGCGGCGACACCGCAGGCGAGGGCTCGGACTGGTTCACCGCGCACGTGATCGACAACAGCACCGGCGAGCAGGCCGCGTCCCTCCGGCGGCGGTTTTCCGAGCCGGAGTACGTCCGGCAGGTGTACGCGCTCGGGAAATACTACAACGACGCGCTCATCGCGCTCGAAACGAACTTTTCGACGTATCCCGTGATGAAGCTCGCCGAGCTCGGCTACCCAAACCAGTACCGCCGCGAGCGGGAGGACACGTACACGCACCGGCCGCGCCAGACCTGCGGCTTTCGCACCGACCGGCAGACGCGCCCGCGCGCGATTGCAAATCTTGTGGAGGTATTCTCTCTGCACCCGGAATGGTTTTCCGACCGCGAGCTTCTCGGTGAGATGCTGACATTCTGCTATAACGAGGATCACCGCCCCGAAGCGCTCGCCGGAAAGCACGACGATCTCGTCATGGCCGCAACCATCTGCTACGCCGCACGCCACCAGCAGCGCATGACCACGCTCTCCCCCGGCGAGAGCCGGGAGGAGGCCGCACAGCGGCGCGAACGGCAGCGCCGCATCCGCCGCGGGCGGATATGAAGAGGGACGGACAGCGCTGACACAAAATCGTCCGAGCTGTCCGTCTCTCATTTTATATATTACGGCTTACTCCGCCCCGCCGGTCGAAGTGACCGGCGGCTCTTTTTACCAGAACGACGGAAAAATGTGCGTCTCCCGCCCGACGGCGGCGCGGTGGTCTTCGCCCCGCTCCCACACGGCGTCATTCAGCAAGACCTTGAACCGGAGCTCTCCGGCCTTCGGCCGCTCCGTTTCAAAGACCCAGGTGTCCGCGTTTTTGTTTTCGCAGCGCTGGCCGAAGTCCCAGTGCAGCGGGGATGTATCGCCCCGGATGGTGAGCCTGTTCCCGAAGCCCGTGTCGAAATGGACAACGATCCGTGTCTTTTCCGGCAGTGTGGGGACATACTCCCCTGCCGCCTCCCGGGAAAGGAGGATCGCGGCGTAGGCCGGCAGGAACAGCGTCAGCTTTCCGCCGTCGGACACGTAATGCTGCCGCGTATCCAGAAGATCAACATATTCTATCCGCCCCGGCTCGCCGGTAAAGACTGTCCGCGTCTGCTCGGCGGCGGACTTGTTGAATATGCAGAGAATGTACCGCCCGTCGACAGCGTCCCGCCGGAAGGCGTACACGCTGTCGCCCGGTCGGAAATAAACCTCGCGCTGCGTCCCCTGGGCGAGGATCGCAGCGATGTCTCTCCGGATACCGTTCAGCCGCCGGAGGAGAGCGGCCGTCCGGTTTTCCGGAGAAAAGGCGGGCATCATTTCGCGGTTCATGTCGTTGAGCATCTGCTCAGTAAAGCGGAAATCGCCCGCCATGTGCTGCTCCGTTCCGTAATAGACCACCGGGATGCCGCGCAGCGCATAGAGCAGCGCCAGCGCCAGATGGAGCAGCGAAACGTTGTCGGCGCAGTTTGTGAGAAACCGCGCCCGGTCGTGATTGTCAAGAAACGTGAAGAGACAGCGGGGATCGCGGTACAGGCCGTCTTTTTGGAGCAGGCGGCTCACGCCGCTCCAGTCCTCGCCGCGGCAGAGCGCGTTGTGCAGCTGGAAATAGAGCGGGTAGTCCAGCATGCCCCAGATGTATTGCTGGAAGGCGGCATTTTCCTCTGCTGAGCCGGTGAACGCCTCCCCGAAGCCGTGCTTGCCCGTGTGCTTTTCAAAGCGTTCCAGATACTCCGGCGGGATCTCTACAACGGCGTCGAGCCGGGAGCCCGAAAAACCGTAGGAAAACCACCCCGTGCCGGTCTCCGGGTTCCAGTAGGCGTCCAGAAGCGCCTGCCAGCAGGCAGGATTCTCCTGCGCGAGATCGTCCAGCCCGCCGAGACTGTAATTTTGCGCCTCCTGCGGGTCGTCAAAATTCAGTATGTTCGGCGTGTTGTGATACCATGCGGGGTTATCGAACGGCGGCGCCGGACGGTATTCCGGCGGGTCGTATTGCCGCGAAGGGTATGCAAGATAGTCCGCCGTGTGGTTGAGCTGGACATCCAGGATCATTTTAATGCCCAGCCGCTCTGCCTCGCGAAGCAGCGCCCGGAGCTCCTCCGCGGTTCCGAAGTGTGGGTTGGGGCTGTTGAAATCTCGCGTATAGTAGCCGTGATAGCCTGCCTCGTCCCCGGTGCGGCTGTATAGCTCGTTGTCCTGCGGCGGGGACATCCACACGGCGGAAAACCCGAGCTCCTTGATATACGGCAGCTTCCGCCGCAGTCCCGCCCAGTCTCCGCCCTGATAAAAGTGCAGATTTCCCGGCTGATACTCCGCGCCGGGCGTGCCGTTGTTGGAGGGATCGCCGTCGAAAAAGCGATCCGTCATCACCATGTACACCGTGTCGGCTGCTTCGATATTTTCTCTGGAATACATCGTTCACCCCTTTACCGCCCCGGCGGCGATCCCGTTGATGATGTATTTCTGCATGAACAGGAAAAAGATCACCACGGGGACGGTGGACACCACGAAGCCCGCCATGATGAGGTGCCATTGCTGGTTGTACTGGCCATAGAAATACATCTGGCTGAGTGGGATCGTGATGGGCTTTCCGAGAATCAGGTACGGAAGGAGATAGTCGTTCCAGATCCAGAGCACGTTCAAAACGGCAACTGTTGCAAGGATCGGCTTGAGCATCGGCAGCACCACGGAGAAGAACATGCGTACCGTACCGCAGCCGTCGATCATCGCCGCCTCCTCCAGCTCCCGCGGAACGGAGCGGACGAAGCCCTTGATGAGAAAGATCGGGATCGGGCATTGCAGGCCGCAGTAGATGAGGATCAGCCCGCCAATGCTCCCCGTAAGCTTCATATCGCGCGCCGTGGTGAGCAGAGCGATCATGATCGTGTGGAACGGAACGAACATGGAGGAGAGAAACACCAGCGTGATGACATCCGCCCACTTGCTCTTCCAGCGCGAGAGCGCATACCCCGCCAGTGCGCTCACCGAGAGATTGAGCGCGATCCCTCCGGCCGTTACGAAACAGGAGTTGAGAAACGCGCGCGGGAAGTTCGCCGTTTTTATGACGGCGGCATAATTTCCCCATGTCGGCGATACCGGCAGAGCGAGCGCGGAGTTCAGTATCTCCCCTTGTGTCTTGAAAGAATTTACTACCGCAATCAGAACAGGAAAGAAGAACGCGAGCGCGACAACCGCGGCAAAAATCGTGATGCCGGCACCCTTCTTTTTTGCTTTCATTCTTCCTCCCCCTTTCTTTGCAGCCGGAACGTCAGTGCCGTGAGCAGACTGATGATGAGGAACAATATCACGGACTGCGCCGTGGCATATCCCGTCCGGCTGGAGCGGAAGGCCGTGTTGTATATCTGCAAAGCGATGGTCGTCGTCGCGCCCGCCGGGCCGCCGGACGTCATCGCCATGGGGATATCGAACGTTTTGAAGCAGGATATCATCAGCAGCACCGTGTTCATGGCGATCACCGGCGATAGCATCGGCAGCTTGATATGCCATATCATCGCCCACGGTCCTGCGCCGTCCATCGCCGCGGCCTCGGTCAGCGACGCGCCGATGTTTTGAAGTCCGGCGATGTAGATGAGCATGTAATACCCCGCGCACTGCCAGATGGCCGTAAAGCCCATGGAATAGAGCGCCTGCCGCCGGTTGCCGAGCCAGCTGATCTGCCAGGCCTCCGGGATGTTCAGCAGCGCGACCGCCGAACGGTACACACTGCCGTAAAGGAACACCCATACAAAGCTGACGATAACCAGACTCATCAGATTCGGCAGGAAAAAGACGGCGCGGAAAAGCTTTTTGCAATGCACGTTCCCATCGAGCAGCAGCGCGAGAGCAAGCGCCGTCAAATTGGCTCCCAGCGTGACGAAAACCGTATACTTTACCGTTACCCAGAGCGCGCTGCGAAAGGCCGGGTTGGTCAGCGCCTCCCGGTAGTTCCGCAGCCCCACAAAGTGCTGCTCCGGGTTGTAGCCGTAAGCGTCGGTGAACGAAAGCCACAGGCTTTCAGCGAACGGGACGATGAAAAAAGCCGTGAAAAACGCAGCGGCGGGAAGAATAAAGCCGATATATACGGCGTTTTGCCGGCGTCGCCATTGCTGCATGGTATTCTCCCTTCTGCGGAAAAGGGGCAAGAAAACTTTCGTTTTTCCTGCCCCTTTCGCTCTGTTTATTCGGTTTACGCCTGTCCGGCCGCTCTGGCCGCCGCCCAGGCGTCATCCAGCGTTTTCATGGCGTCCTCGAGAGAGACGAGATCCAGAATGTAGCTGGACAGCGTGCTTTCATACTCCGAGCCGAACGCCGTGGGCCAGCCGCGGTCGACCTGCGTGCAGACCATACCGGCATCGATGTAGGCGTTGACATCCTCCGCGAGCGGGTCAAAATCGACCGACACGCCCTTGACGGCAGAGAAAAGCTTCGACGTGCTGCACCAGAGCTCGGCGATCTCCGGGCGGGTCAGAAATTCCAGGAAGAGCTTGCATTCCTCCGGGTGCGCCGTGGACGCAGAGACGGAGAGGCCGAAGTCCGGGAACTGGAAGAGCTTGGTATCCGCGGCATTCTCCGTCGCCGGCATCGCCATCATACCGAGATTGACGTCCGGGTTGATCTGCCGGATCGGTTCGAGCGCCCAGAGGCCGTTGATCATCATGGCGGCTTCGCCGTTGGCCATCATGGCGCATGCGCCGTTATAGTCGGTGTCAAAGGCGGTGCGGGTGTTGCCGTGCATGTACACCATGCGCGTCAGCTCAAACGTGGTGCTCCAGCCCTCGGTACCGGCGAAGCTTGCTTCGCCCTCATTCTTTTTGGTGTCCCAGGTAATGTCCTTGCCGTAAATGGCGGAGGACGCCGCCACGAGAGAGACCGGCTTGATCGTCCAGGCGTCCTTGAAGCCCATGGCAAACGGCGTGACGCCGTTTTCTTCCAGCGTCTGGATCACCGTTTCCAGCTCGCTGAGCGTTGTGGGAACGGCCAGATCGTATTTGGCGAAAATGTCTTTGTTGTAGAAAATGCCCTCGCAGCTGCCATCCACCGGCATGGCCCATGTGTGGCCGTCTGCGTCGGTGAAGGAGGACGCGCTGCGCGCCTCATCGGTGATGCTGTTCAGGAACGGCTCGCCGGTCAGCTCCATGATGTAGCCGCCCTGCGCAATGTCCATGGTGTCGTTGGCGCCCTGGAAAATATCGGGCACCTCTCCCGTCGCGATGCGGGCTTTCAAAATGGCCGCAGGGTCGTTTGTGACGATCTCCTGCTCCACGGTGATATAGGGATACTCGGCATGGAACGCGTCAATGATCTGCGCGAAGGCCTCCTGCGCCTCCTGTTTCTGGTGGAAAAGATGCAGCGTGACGTCCTGCTGCGCCGGGGTCTCCGCCGCAGCCTCCGTCGGGGCAGGCGCGGCCGTCTCTGCGGGGGTTTCTGTTCCGGCGGTGCCGGAATCGCCGCACGCTGTAAGTACGGACAGCATCATAACGACGCAAAGCAGAACAGCAAAGATTCTTTTCATTTGCCTTGTCTCCAATCCTTCATTTGTTGCGGAACACGTTCGGCGCTCTCCGGTGGCCACTCCAGACTGCGCCGCTTTCTCCGGACCGGTCAAGCCGATTATAGCACCCCCATTTTTCCCCGCGCAACGAAACGGTTTAGCCTGTTTTTGAAATCAATTAGTTTTTTTCTCATCCGGTCTTCATGCCCCGCCCTTTTCTGGTATAATGAACGCGGGTGATGCCGTATGTTCAAAAACCTTCGTTCGCTCCGGGAAAAGCTGATGATAACCGTGCTGCTGCTGCTCGCCGTTCCCATGGGGATCGTTGTGCTGATCGCGCAGGTGCGCTCGCAGGCAGTCATCCGCTCGCAGGCGCTCACGCTGAGCACCAAGCTCGTGACGGCCGGTGCGGAGCGGCTGGAAACCTCGTGCGAACGCATCGACGACATTTACCGTTCCATCTATCTTAACGAGGGCTTCCGTGCCTTTCTGCGCGGCGCCGGGCGGGAGAAGAGCACGGCGGAGAGACACAGGGAGACCGAACAGCTCCAAAGCGTTTTCCTCTCCGCGCTCAGCAGCCGCTCCGACATTTTCAGCGTGATCTATGTGACGCCGGACGGGCGGCTCGTCTACGCCGCGCGCAGCGAGGCAGGCTCTTACGACGATTACCGCGCCGCCGCGCTTCCCGATGAGTATCTTGCTCTCGTTTCCGACGGCACGCTCTCCTCCGACAGCGCCGTGCTCCTTCCGACCGGCGTGCACATGCCGCTGCGCCACGCGCCGCAGGGCGGCGCCGAGCCGGTGTACGCCGTTGTCCGGCGGATCGTGAACACCGAGGGGCATTTTGAAGATGCAGGAACGATGTTCATCACGGTCGATCTTTCGGACTTTGAAAAGCTGACAGAGCTGATCCGGCCGGGCGATGACTCCCGCGTCTGCGTGTGCGACGAAACGGGACGGCTGGTCTTTGATTCCTCCGGTGCGGCCTCCGGCGAGACGCTGCCGGAAGAGATGCTGTGCTTTGCCGACGGTGCGCCGCAGCACGAGCTGACGACCGGCGGCGTTTCCTACGCCATGGCGTCAGCAAGGGCGGAAAAGGCGGGCTGGTACGTGCTGATGCTGACACCGCAGTCGGAGTTTTCCGCGGGCGCGATGAGCGTGTCGAGCGCGATCCTCACCGCCGCCGTGGCCGCTCTGATTTTGATCGCCGTCGTGACAGCGATCGCCTCGCGCGTCATCAGCCAACCGGTAAAAGAGCTCGCAGACGCCATGGACGAAACGCAGCTCCGCGATCTTTCCTATCGTGTGACGGTCTCCGGCGCCGACGAGATTGCGCGGCTCGGAAACAGCTTCAATGCGCTGATGGAGAAGCTGGAACGCTCGCTTGCGGGAGAATATGAGGCTGCGCTCCAGCAGCAGAAGGCAGAGATCCGCGCGCTGCAGGCGCAGATGAACCCCCACTTTCTCTATAACGTTCTGCAATCGATGGCATCCATGGCAGCCGTCCGCCATATGAGCGATCTTGCGAGCATGGCAACGGCGCTCGGCAGCACAATGCGCTACACCATTTCCGGCAGCGAGCCGCTTGTATCGCTGCGCGAAGAGCTGTCCTATGTAGAAAACTATCTCACGATACAGAAGCTCCGCTTCGGCGAGCGGCTGCACGCGGAGATCGACGTGCCGGAATACGTTATGAGCTGCGCCGTGCCGCGTGTGAGTATCCAGCCGCTCGTGGAAAACGCCATTCTCCACGGTCTGGAGCAGAGGGAAAAGCCGGGGACCATCCGCATCGGCGCGTGGACAGCCGGAGAGCGGCTGACGGTCGAGGTAACAGACGACGGGCAGGGCATGACCGAAGAGGAGCTCGCGCAGCTCCGTTCGGCACTTTACGCGCCCTCCCCGGCAGAGGAAAGGCGCGGGATCGGGCTGCGGAATCTCTATATGCGCCTGCGCCTTCTCTACGACGAAACGGCGCAGCTCACGCTCGACAGCGAGGAAGGCATCGGCACGGTCGTCCAGATCGTGATCCCCATGGAAAGGAGATGCGGCCCATGATCCGCGTTATGATCGCCGAGGACGAAGCCGCCATCCGCCGGGGACTCATCCACTGCATCCGCTGGGACGAGCTGGGTCTCGAATTAGCTGCGGAGGCGGAAAACGGCCGTCAGGCGCTGGACTTTCTCATCGCCTCGCCGGTGGATATCCTCATCACCGACATGCGCATGCCCGAGTGCGACGGGCGGCAGCTCCTCCACGAGATCGAGGAGCGTGCGCTCAACTGCGAGATCCTCGTGCTGAGCGAATACACCGACTTTTCCTACATGCAGCAGGCGATCCACGCGCATGTTTTCGATTACCTGCTCAAGCCGGTCGATCCGGAGCATTTAAATGCGTTGCTTGCACAGGTCAAGGAGAAGATCCAGCATCGTTCGAACTCCGGCGACGCGCTCTCCGCGCTGCTCGGCGCGGCAACGCTCACCGGCGGCCGGGCGGACGCCGCGCTTGGCGCATATCTCTCCTCGCACCGCGACAGCGCTTTTCTTCTCGGCGAAGCACTCTCACACGAGGCCGCGCCGGCGGCGGAGTTTTGGAAAGGCGCGCCGTTTGAGAGCCGCTTTCTTCCCCTACCGCAGGAGCGGCGGTTTGCCGTGCTGTCTCTGCTGCCCGGGGAAAGCGGCATGCGCGAGGCGCACCGCTGGCGGACGTGGTTTCTCTCGCGGCTTGAAGCGATGGATGGTGTTTCCCGGGCGGGCGTGAGCGGCGGAAGTTCGCTCGCCGGGCTTTCGCGTGCGCACACGGAAGCCGCCGCCGCGCTGGACTATGTCCACCGCTCCCAGCCGGTGCTCGCCTATACCGACATCCGTGAGCTGGGGCAGCCGGCGCTTTCCCTGCCGTTTCATGACCGGCAGCTCACTGAGCTGATCCGCTCCGGGCGCGATATCCGCAGTGAGCTGCAAAAGAGCCTTTCTCTGGAGCTGGGGCGCGCCGTCTGCCTCCACATGCCGTCCCTTCGGCGGGCGCTGACGGAGTTTACGTTCTCTCTGGAACGGAGCTGTCAGGAGGCCGGACGGGGCATCAACATCTCCACACTGATCGGCGGGAATTACATTGACCGCATCCAGACCGTTGAGTGGCCTTCCGATTTGGAGGCGCTCTTCCGCGAGATCACGGACAAGACCTTTGACGCGCTCGCCGCGCAGGAGACCGGCAGCACCGAGGGTGTACTCCGCCGCGTGCTGCATGCAGTGCAGACGCGGTATATGGAGGAGCTGAGTCTGATCGCCTTCGCGCAGGAATACCACATCAATTACATCTACCTGAGCCGCAAATTCAAGGAAATGACCGGGGAGACGTTCACCGACGCGCTCATGCGCGTGCGCATGGAAAAGGCGCGGCAGCTCATCGAACGGGACGGCTTTTCCGAGCGGGACACCGCGCCGCTTGTCGGCTACACGAACCCCTACTATTTTGCCGGCTGCTACCGGAAATACTTTGGTCTGGAGGGCGGGAAGAATGAACACTGAATGGTGGAAGGATGCGATCGTATACCAGATCTACCCGCGCAGCTTTCAGGACACCAACGGCGACGGGATCGGCGATCTGAACGGGATCACGATGCATCTGGATTACATCCGCGAGCTCGGCGCGGACACGGTGTGGCTCTGCCCGGTCTATGCCTCCCCCGGCGACGACAACGGCTACGATATCAGCGACTATTACGCCATCAACCCGGAGTTCGGCACGATGGAGGACTTTGACCGGCTGCTTGCCGCAGCGCACGAGCGGGGCATCCGCATTATCATGGATCTCGTCGTCAACCACACCTCCGACGAGCACGCGTGGTTCCGCGCAAGCCGTGCAAGCCGCGACAACCCCTTCCGGGACTATTACATCTGGCGCGATACGCCGCCCAACCGCTGGCAGTCCTGGTTCGGCGGCCCGGCCTGGGAGTATGACGCCGCAACGAACTCGCACTATCTCCACATCTTCTCCCGCAAGCAGCCCGATCTCAACTGGGCCAACGCTGCGCTGCGCGAGGACATTTACCGGATGATGCGCTGGTGGCTCGATAAGGGCGTAGACGGTTTCCGCATGGATGTCATCAGCCTCATCGCGAAGCCTGAGCCCATTCCGTACAGCGGCGAGACCGATCTTTCCTCCGCCTGCAACCACAGGGAAAAAGTCCACGCCTATCTCCGCGAGATGAACGAGCGGGTGCTCTCGCACTACGACATTCTGACCGTCGGCGAGTGCCCGAATGTCACCGTGGAGGAGGCGACGCGCTACGCCGGCAGCGGCCGGCACGAGCTCGGCATGGTCTTCCCGTTTGAGCACACCGGTCTGACGGATGGCCGGTACGGCAAGTGGACGGATCAAAAGCCCTCGCTCACCGCGCTCAAGCAGGTGTTCGCCCGCTGGCAGGAGGGACTGCACGGCATTTCCTGGAACAGCCTTTTCTGGAGCAATCACGATCAGCCGCGCGCTGTGTCCCGCTTCGGGTGCGATCTGCCGGAATACCGGGACGCATCCGCCAAAATGCTCTGCCTGTGCCTGTATCTGATGCAGGGGACGCCGTTCATCTATCAGGGCGAGGAGCTGGGCATGGCGAATGCCGGGTTTTTCGATCTTTCACAGTACCGCGATCTCGAAAGTCTCCGCGCGTACCGCGATCTTGTGGACGGCGGCACGCTGGACCAGCGGACAATGCTCCGGTTTCTCGCCTGCATCAGCCGCGACAACGCCCGGACGCCCATGCAGTGGAGCGGCGCGCTGTACGGCGGCTTTTCCACCGCCGCGCCGTGGATCGGGATGGGATGCAACTGGCGCGCGGTCAACGCCGAGCGGGAAGAGAGCGATTCCGGTTCCGTTCTTTCCTTCTATAAACAGGTCCTCGCTTTCCGCAAAAACAACCCGCTCATCCGCGACGGCTCCTTCCGTCTGCTCTGGCCGGAGGATGAACATCTCTTCGCCTACGAGCGGCGGCTGGACGGGGAAGCCCTTCTGGTTCTGTGCAATTTCAGCAAGAAGGCCATTTCTCTGCCGGAGACGATCGCGTACACACCGCCGGATCTTCTCCTTTCCAATCTCCCGGAGCACACGCCGAATGTGCTGCGCCCCTACGAGGCCATCGCAATACGGCGGTAAATGCGTGAAATATGACAAACGGGCGGGTCCTTCTTCGAGGGCCCGCCCGTTTTCCTGCAAATTTCAAAAGGTGATCGTCGGCTTCGGCGCTTCCTTGCTGTAGAGAATCACGGTATCGCCCTCGGCAAGAACAAGCTTGCCGTAAGGCACGATCAGCTTCTTCCCGCGCCGCACCATGACGATGAACGACTGGCGGGAGATGTCGATATCCTTGATGGCAACGCCGTTCCAGTCGTGGTTTTTGCGCAGCGTGATCTCGCGCAGGTTGACCGGCCTGTCGCCCTTCATGTGCTCGGCGCCGATGACGAGCCGGTCTCCGGCCTTGAGCGCCACGTCGCCGCGGGGAATGATCGTATCGCCGCCGCGTTGGATGACCGCGAGGATCATCCCCTGCGGCAGATGCAGCTCGCGCACCGTTTTGCCAACCCAGAGATCACCGCGGTGGAGCTCGGTTTTGATGAAGTGCAGCTCTTCCTCCTCGGCATAGTCGCCAAGACGCTTGAGGCGCGTATACTGCTCCACGAAGCCGGCGGAGATGATACCGGTCGGGATCGCCACCATGCCGACGCCGAGGAACGTGATGAATATGCCCATCGCCTTTCCGGCGGGCGTGATGGGGTAAATGTCGCCGTAGCCGATGGTGAGCAGCGTCGAGACCGACCACCACACGCCGGAAAAAGCGTTTTTGAACACCTCCGGCTGCGCGTCGTGCTCGAGCGAGTACATACAAAGGCTCGAGCCAAGCATCAGCACAAGGATGATGAACACCGACGATAAAAGCTGCTGCTTTTTGCCGACGATGACCTCGGTGATGACGTTGAGTGAATCGTAATAGGCGTTGATGCGGAACAGCCGGAAAATACGTGCCACGCGGAAAAGCCGGAACGCCGCCGCGCCGGACGGGAAAAAGAACGGCAGATAAAACGGCAGGAACGAGAGCATATCAACGATGCCTCCGGCGGAAAGCACATATTTGGTGAGAGCATGTCCCTCGGTGAGCTGTGGGTACAGGCATTTCGCCGTAACGAGCCGGAGCGCGTAATCGAGCGCGAAGAAGGCGACCGTGATCTCCTCGGTGAGATCGAGCAGCGGTGCGTACTGCGCGCGGATGCCATCGAACGTGTTGGCAAACGCCCCGACGAGGTTCACGATCAGCATCAGCGTGCTGATGATGTCGTACCCCTGGTTGATCGGATCGTCCACCACGCCCACCGACACCATTTTAAATAGGCGCGCCCGGAGCTCGTTCCATTTCTTTCCCTGCTCGGCCTGCATCGGCTCTCTCCCTCCGTTCGATACAGCTTGACAAAATATTTTATCATAGCCTGCCCGCCGGCGGCGTTAAGAACATGTTAAGGAAAGAGAGGCCCATCCCACGGCATTGCCGCAGAATGGGGCTCTCTTTTATTTTATGTATTTATTTTTCCTGCACTTCCTTGCCGCTGATGTGCTCGATATCGATCACGTACATCTGCGCGGCTTTGCCGGCGTCGGCGATCTCGGCGTCTACCATGCTCTCCTCGGGATAGTACTTCATGGCGAAGCGCTTGAGGAGCGCCATGCTCTCCTCGCCGTACTCCGGCAGGCGGCAGCGGCCAAATACGACAGCGCTTTGCATATACGGCGCCCAGGCCTCGTCCCGGATGGTCTCGTTGCCGTACACGGTAAAGCACACCTTGTCGCACGCGCGGACCGCGTCGATCTTGTGTCCGGCGCGGGCGCCGTGGAAATAGATCTGGTTGGCTTCCTCGTCATAGAAGAAGTTGACCGGGATGGCGTAGGGGTAGCCGTCGTCCCCGTTCACCGCAAAAACGCCCCGGCGTTCGGTGTGCAGAAGCTTTTTTGCCGCTTCCACGCTGATCTCGTTTTTCTTTTTTCGCACGGGTCGGAACATGGTTTTTCCTCCTTGTGAATTGGAAAAATTCCGCGGGGTCTGTTGAAATTTTAGTTCAAAAAGTCGCGGAGCTTCTTGCTGCGGCTGGGGTGGCGGAGCTTGCGCAGCGCCTTGGCCTCGATCTGGCGG
>CAKTBC010000007.1 GCA_934533005.1 uncultured Oscillospiraceae bacterium
CGCCACGACACGCTCTTCGGCGGCAAGCTGCCCGCGCCGAACGTCGATACGCTAAAGCCGCTCGCCGCGCTCGTGCTCGACCGCCACTGCAATCTCGGCATCGCGACCGACGGTGACGCCGACCGTCTCGGCGTCATCGACAACGAGGGGCAGTTCATCCACCCGAACAAGCTGCTCGTACTGCTCTACTACTATCTTGTAAAGTACCGCGGCTGGGAGGGGCCGTGCGTGCGCAACAACTCCACCTCCTGCCTGCTCGACCGCGTCGCCGCGGGGCTCGGGCAGAAGTGCTACGAGGTGCCCGTCGGCTTCAAGTGGGTCTCCGCAAAGATGAGCGAGACCGGCGCGATCATCGGCGGTGAGTCCTCCGGCGGCATGGCCGTGCGCGGCCACATTTCCGGCAAGGACGGCATTTATGCCGCGGCGCTGCTCGTGGAAATGCTCGCCGTTACAGGCAAATCCGTCTCTGAACTCTTCGCCGAGATTACCGAGCAGTATGGCAATCCCTGCTGGGCGGAGGCGGACTTCCGCATGACGCCGGAGCGCAAGGCCGAGTTGCAGGACGTGCTCTTCGTGGAAAAGAAGGTGCCGGAGTTCGGCACGGCCATCGACCACGTCAGCCTCGAGGACGGCTGCAAGGTGTATTTCAAGGACGGCAGCTGGGTCATCTGCCGCTTCTCCGGCACGGAGCCGCTGCTCCGCATGGCCGCCGAGGCTGATGAGCAGGCCGTCGCGGACGGATATATCAAGGCTTTCCGCGATATGCTGGAGCTCTGAAAGAGTGCAAAGCCCCCGGGAATACTTGCGTATTCCCGGGGGCTTTTGCCAGCCTGTCCGGCGTCTGTCAAGAACGACAGACGCCGGACGGCTATTTTTAGAGCATATTTTGACTTACATCAGCTTCCGGAACAGCTCCGTCAGCTCTGCGACGTTCGTGTCCTTGGGGTTGCCGGGGCGGCAGGCGTCGGCATACGCGCTCTCGGCAAGGAAGGGCAGATCCTCTTCCTTCAGCGCTTCCAGCTTCTCCGGAATACCGACATCGTGGGAGAGTTTCTTCACGGCGGCGACCGCGGCCTTGCGGTACTCGGCCTGGGTCATCGAATCGACACCCTCCACGCCCATGGCACGCGCGATCTCGCGGTACTTCTCGCCGGTACATTCGGCGTTATACTCCATGACGATCGGCAGCATCATCGCGCAGGCGACGCCGTGCGGCGTATCGTACACCGCGCCGAGAGTGTGCGCCATGGAGTGCGCAATGCCGAGGCCGACGTTCGAGAAGCCCATACCGGCGATATACTGGCCGAGAGCCATGCCCTCGCGGCCTTCCTTCGTCCCCTTAACAGCATCGCGCAGGTGGGAGGAGATGAGCTTGATAGCTTCCAGATGGAACATATCGGTCATTTCCCAGGCGGCTTTGGTGGTGTAGCCCTCGATGGCGTGGGTCAGCGCGTCCATGCCGGTGGAGGCGGTCAGCCCCGCGGGCATCGAGCTCATCATCTCAGGATCGACGATCGCGACAATGGGCATGTCGTGCGGATCGACGCAGACGAACTTGCGCTTGCGCTCAACATCGGTGATGACGTAGTTGATGGTGACCTCAGCGGCGGTGCCGGCGGTGGTCGGGATGGCGATGATGGGCACGCAGGGCTTTTTGGTATCCGCCACGCCCTCGAGAGAGCGCACGTCGGCAAATTCGGGGTTGTTGATGATGATGCCAATGGCCTTGGAGGTGTCCATGGGAGAGCCGCCGCCGATGGCGATCAGGTAATCCGCGCCGGCGGCCTTGAACGCGGCGACGCCGTCGGTCACGTTCTCAATGGTGGGGTTGGGCTTTATATCGGAGAAGATCTCATAGCGCAGTCCGGCAGCGTCCAGAACATCGGTCACACGGGCGATAACGCCGTGACGCAGAAGCGTGGGGCCGCAGCAGATAAGTGCCTTTTTCAGTCCGCGGGATTTGACTTCGTTGGGCAGCTCCTGAATGGCGCCTGCGCCATGATAAGAGGTCTGGTTGAGCATGATTCTGTTTGCCATAGTAATTTCTCCTTTCTTAACATAAAAACGACTTTTTTCTCATTATGCTTGTGTTAACCAACACTCTCAAGCACGGCCACATTGTAATGCGGCACATTTGCATTGTCAACACACATACTCACCAAAAATCCATTCATTCTGTGAAAAACGTATCGGCAAATTGGCGGTTCTGCCAAAGGGAAAACGGTTCAAAAGTTGTTTCGGCGGTGGGATATGGTATAGGCAGGGTCGCGCGCAATATGGTATAATCGAAAAAAAAGCCGTGGAGGAAGCGTTATGCGCAGAGAGAGGAAGCCGTTTTCGCTCAAATGGGGTCTTACGGCGGTCATGGCGGCGTGCTGGGTCATCCCCATCGTCACAATCGTGATCGTGGCGGGCGTGCTGCTCAACCGCAACTATGAGCAGAGCCTGCGCGAGAGCATCACCGCAAGCGTCGGCCACGCGATGGAGCAGACGACGCTCCAGCTCGATAACGCGATGGAAGCTTCCAAGGCGGTATCGTATAACGGCGATATCCGCGAGGCGTATCGCGCCTATCAGCAGTCCGGCGACCGGCAGGCACTCTATAACCGCGTCTATGCCTACTTCTCGCAGAACTTTTCGCGCGACACGAATTTCAAGGCCGTGTTCCTCACGTTCAACGACCATCCGGACATGCTCTATTATTACGCCGACTCCTTCCGCGCAAACACCTATCGCCTCTCCCAGCACTTTCGTGCCGATGTGCAGCCGCAGGTGGAGGAAACGCTCGAAGCCGTGGACACCGGCATTTTCTTTTTAGAGGACGACGGCGAGCTCTATATGACGCGAAATCTTCTCGATGCCTCGTTCCACCCCTATGCGCAGCTCACGCTTCTTTGCGATACGGACACGCTCTTCCAGTCGCTCGCGGCGCTCTCGGTGAGCGCGCAGGTGGAGACCGCACTGGATGACGTGTCGTTCCGGCTCTCGGAGTTGCCGGACGCCGACGCCGACCGGCTTCTTTTGAGCGACTTCAGCGCCGACTTTGGCGGACACACGCTCTCCGTTACCGTGACGGCGCCGGAGCTGCGGCTCTGGGGCGCGATGCCGGAGCTGCGCTGGGCCGTGGCGCTCGTGCTGCTGCTCGGCACGCCGCTCGTCGGCGCGGTCATACTGCTTTTTTACCGGCTTGTCACGCGCCCGGTGGAGACGCTGGCCGGTGCCGCGGCGCGCGTGGCGGGCGGCGAGCGCGGTTACTGCATCGAAGAGCGCGCCGGAAGTCTCGAATTTCAGAAGCTTTACCGGGACTTTAACGATATGTCCCTGCAGCTCAAGTGGCGCTTTGAGCAGCTCTACCGCGAGCAGCAGGCGCTGCAGGAGGCGCGCATCAAGGCGCTGCAATCGCAGATCAACCCGCATTTTCTCAACAACACGCTCGAGATCATCAGCTGGGAGGCGCGGCTCGCGGAAAACGAGCGCGTATGCGCCATGACCGAGGCGCTCGCCACGATGCTCGACGCCGCGCTCGACCGCGACGGGAACGGCATGGCATCGCTGCGGCAGGAGCTCGGGTATGTAGACGCCTACCTTTATATAATATCCCAGCGGCTCGGCCCGGCGCTGATCGTCACGAAGGACGTGGACGAAGCGCTGCTCGACATTGTGATCCCGCGGCTCATTTTGCAGCCGATCGTAGAAAACGCCGTAGAGCACGACCTGACGCCGCGGCGCGGCGGGCATCTTGCGGTTCGCGTCCGGCGCGAGGGTGATTTGCTCCGGCTCGAAGTCGAGCACGACGGGCAGATCACGGCCGAGGAGCGCGCGCAGATCGACGCGCTCCTATCCGGTGAGCCGGACGGGAACGGCGCGGGGAAGGTTGGGCTTCGCAACGTGCGTGAGCGGCTCCGTCTCCTTTACGGTGAGCGGGCCTCGCTCGCCATAGAGCAGGCCACCGCGGACAGCATTTTGGCGGCGATCTTGCTTCCGCTCGACGGCTGATTTGCCAACTTTGCACAAACTGCGCAAGGACGGGCAAGAAACAGCAAGCGCAGGTCTTATGCATTTTCACTTTTGTCAGGTATAATATGGAACGTGATATAGTGCAATATCACAAATTCTTTAAGGGGAGATCCAAGCTATGAAAAAGTTTCTTGCATTGCTTCTTGCCGTTCTTATGGTACTGAGCCTTGCCGCGTGCGGCCAGACCGCCACGCCGAACGACAGCCAGACGGCCGATGAGCCGAAGGAATCCGGCACCACCGAACAGCCCGCCAGCACCCCCGTTACGCTGAACGTTGTCACCTCCTACGGCGGCGACGACGGCAACCGCAAAAATTTCGAGGCCGCTGTGAATGCCTACGAAGAGGCCACCGGCAACAAGATCAACGACGGCAGCGCCACCTCCAACGAGGAGTGGAAAGCAAAAGTCCTCACCGACTTTGAGACCGGCTCCGAGCCCGATGTGCTGTTCTTCTTCACGAACGCCGACGCTGAGCCCTTCATCACCGCGAACAAGGTCGTCTCCATCGATGAGATCCGCGCCGAGTATCCCGACTATGCCGCGAACATGAAGGAAAGCATGATGGCCACCGCCGCCGACGGCAAGCACTATTCTGTCCCGTCCTCCGGCTTCTGGGAGAACATGTTCGTCAACAAAACCGTGCTCGAGGCCTGCGGCGTTGCGATGCCCGGCCCCGACTACACCTGGGAACAGTTCCTGGCCGACTGCCAGACCATTCTCGACAATGGCTACACCCCCATCGCCTGCTCTCTCTTCGAAGTGCCTCACTACTGGTTTGAGTTTGCCGTCATGAACAACGGCACTCTCGCCAATCAGCTCGAAGTGCCAACGCTCAACGAGGACGGCACGCTCCACGATGACGCCGTTGCCCAGAAGTGGGTCGCCGCGCTCAACGATCTCAAGGAGCTCTATGATCTCGGCTACTTCCCGAAGAACACCCTGACCGCCAGCGACGCCGAGACCGTTGCCATGTTCGGCGACGGCGAGGCCGCGTTCCTGATCGACGGCTCCTGGAAGGTCGGCTACTTCAACGAGAACCACGGCGACGAGCTGGAGAACTACTCCGTCTCCTTCGTCCCCGGCAAGGGCGAGCGCAAGGCCACCGAGGCCATCGGCGGCATCTCCATGGGCTACTTCATCACCCGCAAGGCGTGGGACGATCCCGCCAAGCGCGAAGCTGCCGTGAAGTTCGTTGAAACTCTCACCTCCGATGAAACGCTGAGCACCTTCGTCACCACCGAGGTCACCGCGCTCGTCAACGGCGCGAAGCCCGCCGGCCTGAACGCGCTGCAGCAGACCGCCGCCGACGTCAACGCCGAGATCACCGGTGTTGTCGGCGCCGTGCAGGACACCATCTCCAGCGAGGCCAAGGCCGATCTGTTCGGCAACATCCAGAAGGTCGTCACCGGCCAGATGACCGCCGAAGAGGCCGTTGCCTCCGCGATCGCTCTCAACTGAGCTTCCCTATCGTACTTACCGGGGGCTGCTGCTGCGCAGCAGTCCCCCTTTCTTATCAAAGGACGGTGTATCCATGCTATCCACCATCTACAAGAGAAAATGGCCGCTGCTCGTGTTTCTCGTGCCGGCGTTTCTGTTTCTCGCGGTATATCTTTATTATCCGTTCATCCAGAACATCATCAATACGTTCCTCAATATCGGCGGTCTCGGCCGCGCGGCGGACGGCGTGAATACGCCGTGGTACGAAAACTATCAGCGGCTCGTTACCGACCCCAACATGCGCACCGCGCTCAAAAATACGGCGCTCATGATCGTGTGCACCGTGGTCATCCAGGTTGGCGTGGCGCTCATTCTGGCGCTGCTCGTCGATACGATCCGCGTCGGCGCGCAGGTATTCCGCACGGTGTACTTCTTCCCCATCGTCATTTCCGCCACGGCGCTCGGCCTCCTTTTCAATCTGATCTTCCTCTACAAAGGCGGCATGGTAAACCAGATCCTGCTCGCCACGGGACAGCTTCCCTATGAGATCAAGGCAAACGGAAAAATGATCGTTGAATGGCTGGACTGGAAGGATCAGGCGCACTATCTCTTCACCATGTTCCTCCCCGTCATGTGGCAGTACGTGGGCTTTTACTTTGTCATCATCGTCACGGGTCTGAACAACATCCCGCAGGAGCTTTACGAAGCCGCCGCGCTCGACGGCGCGGACGGCTGGAAGCGCACGCGGTATATCACGCTCCCCATGCTGCACAACGTGCTGTGCACGTGCGTAGTACTCGCCGTTACGGGTGCGCTCAAGGTGTTCGACCTGCCGTGGGTCATGTTCGGCGCGGGCATGCCGGAGAATCTCGGCTGGCTGACCGGTACATATATGTACGACCAGACGTTCAACAAATCGAACGTGGACTATGGCTCCACGATCGCGGTGCTCATCGTTGTGCTCGGCGTTGTGCTCTCGAACGTGGTGAACCGGGTGTTCCGCCAGTCCGAGGATATTTGAGGAGGAGAGAGACATGAAAATGAAGAAAAAGCCGTCGCTCTCCAAGATTTTCACCTATGTGGTGCTCTGTCTCTGGGGATTGACGACCGTTTATCCGTTCATCTGGGTCATTTTGAACTCGTTCCGCAAAAAGGGACTCATTCTCAGCGACTCGTTCTCCCTGCCGCTGGGCAACGCCTTTACCTGGGATAACTACCGCACCGCGTGGGAGCGCGCGGACTTTAAAAACGCCTATCTCAACAGCGTTATCATCTCCGGCACGGTAACGATTCTCGTTGTGCTCCTCGCGGGCATGGCGGCCTACGGTCTCGTGCGCTACCGCTTCAAGCTTCGCAAACTGCTCTACGGTCTCATCACCGCGGGCATGATGTTTCCGGTGTTCTCCACGATCATTCCGGTGTTCCGGCTGGAGGTCATGATGGGCATTGCCGGAACGGGCAACCGCTGGCTGAGTCTGCTCGCTGTCATACTGCCGCAGATCGCTGGGAATCTCTGCTTTGCGATCATCGTTCTCATGGGCTTTATCCAATCGGTGCCGATCGATTTAGAGGAGAGCGCGTATCTCGACGGCTGCAACGTGTTTCAGATCTACTTTCACATCATCATCCCCGCGGCAAAATCCTCGTTCGCAACAGTCGCGATCTTTGCGTTTCTCTGGAGCTACAACGATCTCTTCACGCAGTCGTTCTTCCTGCGGTATCCGCAGGAGCGCGCCATCACGGGCCTGCTCAACGAGATCAGCTCGCAGGCCGGCGTCAACTACGGTCTCATGGCGTCCTCGGTCGTGCTGGTCGTGATCCCGGTGCTGATCGTCTATGTGCTGCTGCAAAAGAACATCGTAAAGGGTCTGACGGCGGGCGCGGTCAAGGGATAGTACCTTGCATTTTGGCGCGGTGCGCGCTATGCTGTACGGGCAGGAGGTGAGCCAATATGTACCGTGTCGTTCTGATCGACGATGAATACATCATTCTCGAAGGTCTGCGGAAGGTCGTCAAATGGGCGGATTATGGCTGCGAGGTTGTCGCCACGGCGTCCGACGGCCGCAGCGGCGCGGAGACGATCCGCGCGCTTCGCCCGGATATCGTGTTCACCGACATCCGCATGCCCGGCGGCGACGGGCTCACGATGCTCGCGGGGCTGCGCAGTGAATTTCCCGATATGCAGATCACCGTTCTTACCGGCTACCGCGATTTTTCCTACGCGCAGGAGGCCATTCGCCTCGGCGTAACGCGCTTTCTTTTAAAGCCCTCCAAAATGGACGAGATCCATGAGGCGCTCGGCGCGATGAAGGCCAATCTCGACCGGCGCGCCCGACAGGACGAGCCCGCCGAGGAGAGCGAAACACAGCAGCAGGCGGAAAACTTCCTCGTAAATCAGGCCATTGCCTACATACGCGCGCACTACCGCGAAAAGCTCTCCCTGCAGGAGGTCGCCGACCGCTGCTACATCTCCCAATGGCACCTCTCCAAGCAGCTCAACCGCTGCGCCGGAAAGAGCTTTTACGACATTTTAAACTCCGTGCGCATCGAAGAAGCCTGCAAACTGCTGGCCGATCCGAGTCTCAAAATCGGCGAGATCAGCGAGCTTGTCGGCTACGCGGATGTGGCGCACTTTGCCCGGACATTCAAAAAGCTTGAGGGCGTCAGCGCCAACGAATACCGGAATAAGTTATAATTATGTAAACTTAATAAATGAAAAAGTCCTGCGCGGAGAATGGTTTCCGCGCAGGACTTTTTATTATGTAAATTAAATTATGTTTACTGTATTATGTTAATTACAGGATAAATCCCCCGTCCACAGTGATTACCTGGCCGGTGACGAAGCTTGCATCGTCGCTCGCGAGGTAGGAAACGGCGGCGGCAATGTCCTCCGGCCGGCCGAGACGACGCAGCGGCGTCTCCTCGGCGAGCTGCGGCAGCACCTCGCTCGGCAGGGCATCGAGCATGTCGGTTTTTATGACGCCGGGCGCAACGCAGTTGACGCGGATGTGCGTGGGTGCAAGCTCGGCCGCCAGCGAGCGCGTGAGCGCAATGAGCGCGGCCTTTGTGGCGGAGTATGTCACCTCGCAGCTCGCGCCGCGAAGCCCCCACATGGACGAGACGTTCACAATGCAGCCCGCGTGCTCGTGGAGCATCGGCGGGAGAATGGCCTGAATGGTGTGGAATGCGCCGTCAATGTTCACGCCGAAATAGCGCCGCCACATCTCCTCGGTCACGTCCTGAAAGAGCGCCTGCCCCGCAACACCGGCATTGTTGACAAGAAGGCTCACATGGCCGAACGCATCCTCCACGCGGCGCACCATGTCCTCCACCTGCGCGCGGTCGGCCACGTCCGCCTGAAAGGCTGCGGCTCGCAGTCCCTCGGCGGCGAGCTCCGCCACGAGTGAGTCGGCGCAGTCCTTGCGGACATGGTAATTGACGGCGACGGTATAGCCCTCGTGGGCGAGACGGCGCGCCGTTGCGCGGCCGATGCCGCGGCTCGCGCCGGTGATAAGTGCGATCTTTTCCATAGTATTTCCTCCCGGTGATATGCGTTTATTGTACCGCAGCTCCTGCCGGAATACAAGTCACCACTCGGTCTCCGTATCGTATTCCCCGGTCTCCTTCTCTCCAAACTCGCGCGCCGTTTCCGCCACGACGGCCTCGTACCCCGTGAGCGCGGCAAACGAGGAGAACTGGGCCGCCCTGTCGCGCCGCGGCATGGGCGGGTGCGTGTCGGAAACGCGGTGCGGCAGGGTGATGATATCGTCGTAATCGTGACATTCCTCGCGCTTCATGCCCGGTGACCTCCGATCTGTTTGTTGCGTGAACGCGTCGTCGCGCCCTCTTCCAGGTTCATGCCTTTTAAAATAGCGTTATTGCCATACCGGCGCTGGATGGCAAGAATGGCCTCCTGCCGCCGCCGTTCGCGCTCGCGCGCCTTCGTATCCGTGCCGGGCGCCCCCGGCGTTTCCGGTTCCGCGGCGGAAAAGAGATCCAGCTGCTCGCCGCTTTCCGCGGCGCAGGGGATCTTATCCTCCGGCAGAACGCGGTTGGCCGCGACCGTCACGCGGCGGACGAGGAGGTTTTTGTCCGTGATACGATCGTAGAGTGCCATGACCGCGTCCATGATCTCGCGCGTCGAGGACGAATACCCCGCGAGATTGGCCGTGCCGTGGCCGTGCTTCGGCACGCGGCGGCCGTAGCGGTCGGTATGTGTCTCCCCCGCATACTCCGCAGCGCGGGAGGGGTCGGCGAGATTTTCAATGTCATACCCGATCGTGAGTGTGAGCTGGTCGGTGCAGAGGCGCTTTTTCACAAGATCGAGCACGAGAAGGTCGGTCATCTCGCGCACGATGAGCCTGGCCTTGTGCCAGTCGTACGGCTCCTGCAGCACCTGGCCGGAGCTGATGCTGTTGGAATCCGGCCGGTAGGCGTGGATGTCCGCGATCGTGCACGGCTCCCAGCCCCAGGCGTGGTCGATGAGGAGCTCCGCCTGCACGCCGAACGTTTTATAGAGCAGCTCCTCGTTATAGAAATCGCCGCTCTTCCCGAGCGAGCAGCGGGCAATATCGCCCATCGTATACATTCCCAGCGCCTCGAGCCGCCGCACCGTTCCCGCGCCGACGCGCCAGAAGTCCGTGAGAGGCCGGTGTCCCCAGAGCTTGCGGCGATAGCTCATCTCATCGAGCTCCGCGATGCGAACGCCATCAGCGTCCGGCGGGATGTGCTTGGCTTCAATGTCCATCGCGATCTTGCAGAGATAGAGATTCGTGCCGATGCCCGCCGTGGCGGTGATGCCGGTCGTGTGCAGCACCTCGCGCAATATTTTCCGGCACAGGTCGTGCGCCGTCATGCGGTAGGTGTGCAGATAGTCCGTCACGTCCATGAACACTTCGTCGATGGAGTAGACGTGGATGTCCTCGGGTGCTACGTAGTGCAGGTATATGTTATAGATCCCGGCGCTGTAGCGCATGTAATGCGCCATGTGCGGCGGTGCAACGACATAGTCCAGCTCCAGCGCGGGATTTGCCGCAAGCTCCGGCGCGCTGCACGATTTCCCGGTGAACGCATGGCCCGGCGCGGCGGCGCGGCGCGCGGCGTTGATCTTCCGCACCGCCTCCACGACCTCAAAAAGCCGGGCGCGGCCCGGAATGCCGTAGGCCTTGAGCGCCGGAGACACCGCAAGGCAGATCGTCTTTTCCGTGCGGGTCGGGTCCGCCACAACAAGATTCGCCGTCATCGGGTCAAGACCGCGCTCCATGCACTCCACCGAGGCATAGAACGACTTGAGATCGATGGCAAGATATGTCCGCTCTCCCATGGCGCACCTCCTTCGCGGTTGTCTTTTCTCTATTATATTAGCTTATTGAGCGAATTTCAAGAGGAAGGTTTTGCAGCACCGGTGCACCCTCATATAAAAAAACTCCCCGACGTCTCCAACGTCAGAGAGTTTTGCTGCAAAATTAATTTTTGGGCAGAAAGTCCAGCCGGACGATCCGCATTTTCATGCTGCTGTCGCCGACGCGGGCGAGGAAGCGGAAAAAGCCGCTCACCGAGGGGTCTTTGAGATCGTTATAGCCCAGCATGTACCCGCGCGAGGAGACCCGAAGGCTGCCGCTCCAGGCGGAGAGCTCGGTCTTTGCGTCCTCCACGGAGAAATACGCGCCGACATCCTGGATTTTCGCCTGCTTGATCCACGTTTTGAGCATGAGCTTCACGGCCTTTTTCCCGGCAGCATCGAATACGAGCCGCCCGTCCGGGAACGCCTCCGCCATGGCGAGCACAAGCGCTTTCACCTGCGGCGTAAGGAAATAATAGAATACGCCCGCAGCAAAAAACACCGCGCCGCCGGACGCGTCGATTTTGGAAAACCACGACGTATCGTTCAGGTCACAGGGGATATTCTCCTCCCGCTCCCCCGCCGGGAGCAGCGCATCGCGCACGGCGATCACATCCGGAAAGTCCAGATTATAGATCCTGCACGTGCCGTTATCGCAGACGTGGCCCGTAGCATCCAGCCCGCAGCCGAGATTCACGACCGCCGCATTCGGGTGCTCGTGGAGATAATCGCGCACCTCCCAGGCAAGATCGTTCTGCCGCATGGCAGCTTCGAGAAAGCCGAAGCGCTACACCAGACTGCCGGACTTCTTTTCGAGCGCGGAAAAATCGTAGTCCACCTGCTCAATGAGGCGGAGTGCCGTCTCATCATAAAAGAGGCGCGGATACAGCTCCGAGCACATTTTCCGGGCGTACACCGGGATGACGAGCGTTTCCTGCACGCTGTTCTTCTCTGTCGAATACTTCATGGGTTCCTCCCGTTCAGCGGTTAGTATAGGCTAACTTATGGATATGGGAAATGCCGCCCAGCGGGCAGCATTTCTTTTGTGATTTCAGTATAGCGTACCGAGAAATAAAATGCAAGGCATTTTCCCGGAGATCAGAGAAGGCCGAGCAGGAGCTCCGCGACGAACGCCACGCCGCAGCACGAGGCCGCCACGGTGATCAGTCCGCCGCCGCGCCAAGCGATAAGGATCCCGGCCACGAGCGCCGCAGCGCCGGCGATGGGCTGCTCCGTTGCCTGCACGATGGCGGGGAACGTCATCACCGCGAGCGTCACATACGGCACATAGTACAGGAACGAGCGGAGAAACCGGCTGCGGATGGGCTTTCGGATGAGCGTGAGCGGCAGGACGCGGACGAGATAGGTAACGGCTGCCGCCGTCAGGATGGAGAGGAGCGTTTTCGTCATGCTGCCGCCTCCTCTTCCGCCGGGCGCGGGAACAGCACCGCCGCAAGCGCCGAGATGACGACCGTGAGGATGATCGTCCGGTTGCCGGAGGAGAGCTCCCGGAGCACCGGCAAAAACGCAAACGCCGCGCTCGCGGCAAAGGCCGAGAGCACGCAGCCGAGCACCACGCGGTTTTCCTTCGCCGGGGGAACGATGATGGCAAGGAACATGCCGTAGAGTGCCACACTCAGCGCGCTTACGATGCGCGCCGGGAGGAGATTGCCCAGGAAGATGCCGAGCGCCGTTCCCGCCGCCCACAGCGGGATGGAGGCGGTCATCGCGCCATAGAAATATCGCGGCTCTACGCAGCCCGGCCGGGCGATCGTAATGCCGAAGAGCTCGTCGGTCACGTCAAAGCCGATGAAAAAGCGGTGGTAGAACGGCATATCGGGACTCATGCGCTGGCTGAGCGCGCAGCTCATGAGAAGATAGCGCGCGTTGATGATGAGCGTTGCGAGCGCGATCTCCACGCAGGCCGCACCGCTGCCGATGAGCGTGAAGAGGGCATATTCGCCCGCCGAGGCGTTGCAGAGAAGGCTCGAGAGCAGCCCCTGCGTTACGGTGAGCCCGGCGTTGCGCGCCGCGATGCCGAGAGAAAACGACACGGCAAAATAGCCGAGACCGATGGGAAAGCCGTCGCGCAGGCCTTCCAAATAGACACTGCGGCGGCCGTTGGGATGCGTTTGATTCATGACGGCTTCTTTCTTTCATAGAGATACGATGAAACTTGTATCACATTTGCCCCGCTCTGGCAAGGGCTTTTCCGAAAGAAGCAAAGAAAACTCCTTTTTCTTATTTGTCCCGGTCCCGGAGACGCCGGTAGCAGCAAAGGAACCGGGCAAAGAGATAGATATACAGCCCCACAATGATACCGAGCATCACGACAAGAACGCCCTCCCCATGCGCGATGGAGCGCAGAAGCCCCGGCAGCATCACGCAGAGAAAAATCACGAGCAGCGGTAGCATCCGCCCCCGCCCGACCCGCTCGAACATCTGAAGGCGCGAGGCGTCATCGCAGAAGATCTCCTCCGCGCCCTCGGTCTGTGAGGCGCTTTTGCGGAAATAGCTGTAGCCCATATAGTCCTGCAAGTACTCCCAGCCGCAGTCGGCGAAGATCTGCACATATTCGTCCTTGTGCTCCACTCCGTCCGCGTTATAATCGAGCTGGTAGATCACGTCCTCCGGCTCGCACTTTACGAAATGATAGAAGCAGAGCGCCGTCAGCCGGACGAACTTCCAGCCCTGCCGGTGCATTTGGCGCAGATAGTCCTGTTCCTTTTCCCAGTCCACAACGCTGAAGAACTTTACGGTCGTTTTCGTTTCCATTTACTTACCCTCCTGCGCGATGCGGTACAGCCGCTCGATGCGCGCGATCTCCGTTTGCAGCACTTCCCGCCCCAAGTCGGTGATCTCATAGATTTTTCGCTTTTCTTCCTCCCGGACAAAGCGGATCAGAGCGTCCTTTTCCATTTTGGATAAGCTCCCGTACATGGTGCCGGGCGCGAGCTTGATTGCCCCGTCCGTCAGCCGTTCGACCGTCTGCACGATACCGTACCCGTGGTTCGGCGTTTTGAGACACAGCAGAATATAAAACGCCGTTTCCGTCATCGGCACATACACCTTTCGGATGTGCGCGTCCATACGACCGCCCTCCTTTTTCATTTCGCGTCGCAATATATCGCACCGCGATGTATAATATATCGTACTGCGATATATTTGTCAAGTCCTTTTTATGCCTTGACAGGATGTGTATAATAATTTTGTAAAGAAAAAAACAGGAGTGAGGCCGTTGAACAAGCCCCGGCAGAAGAGCGAGCGCAAGCTCGGCATTTTATGTATTTTAGGCGCGGCATTTTGTTTTTCCCTGATGTCGCTTTTCGTCCGGCTCGCCGGAGACGTTCCAACGATGCAGAAGATCTTCTTCCGCAATCTGGTGGCGGCGCTCACCGCCTTTGTGATCCTCGCGCGCGAGGGGAACGGCTTTCGCATCCATAAGGGCTGTCTCGGCGGCCATCTGGCGCGCAGCATCACCGGCATGATCGGCATGATCGCAAACTTCTGGGCCATCGACCATATCGGCATGGCTGACGCCAATATGCTCAACAAGCTCTCGCCGTTTTTCGCCATTCTCCTTTCCATATTCATTCTGCGCGAGTACCCGAAGCGGGTGGATATCCTCAGTGTTCTGGCGGCGTTTATCGGCGCGGTGTTCGTTGTCCGCCCCACGGCGGGCATCGCAAGCCTCCCGGCGCTCGCCGGTGTGCTCGGCGGTCTCGGCGCGGGCACGGCATACACGTTCGTGCGCTATCTCAGCCGGAAGGGCGAGCGCGGGCCGGAGATTGTGATGTTTTTCTCCACGTTCACCTGCATCGGTTCGATCCCGTTTTTCGCCTTCAATTTCCAGCCGATGAACGTCCGGCAATGGGTCTTCCTTCTGCTGGCGGGCTGCGCCGCCGCCGGAGGACAGCTCACCATCACCGCCGCCTATCGCCACGCCCCCGCGAAGGAGATCTCGGTGTTCGACTATTCGCAGATCGTCTATGCGGCGCTCTGGGGCTTTCTCCTCTTCGGCGAGATCCCGGACGCACTGAGCATCGTTGGATACATTATCATCATCGGCGCGGCGGTGTTTCGCTGCATTTTCAATCTGCGCGCCGACAAAATGGCCGCCGCAGAAACCAACTGACCCTTTCCGGAGAGCGCATCGTACCGATGTGCTCTCTTGTTTTTCGGAATGTTTTTATCGTTTTTCGATAATTTTATATTGACTTTCAGATTTCGATATGATATTCTCCGCTCATGGAGGCGAATGTATGAAACAAAAACTTACCTCACCGGGCATTGCCCGGTTCACGAAAGCCCTTCTGGACATTCTCTTTTACGCCGGGATCGCCGTGACGGTCTCGCTGCCGTGGACGATGCAGTGGGCGGCACGCTTTTACCCCTCGTTTGCCGAGCGGCTCGCGCTGCACACGGCGCTCTTTTTGCTTGCCGGGGTGTGTGCGGTGCTGATTCTCTTTGAGCTGCGGCGGATGCTGCAAACGGTCGTCTCCGGCGACTGCTTCGTGCGGCGGAACGTTTCGAGCCTGTGCCGCATGGCGTACTACGCCTTTGCCATCGCCGCGCTCATGGCGGTGCGGCTCGTTGTGCTCTTTACGCCGGGAATGCTCGCCATTGTGTGCGTGTTTCTGCTGGCAGGGCTTTTCTCGCTCGTGCTCGCGCAGGTGTTCGACCGCGCCGTGAGCTACAAGCAGGACAACGATCTCACGATCTGAGGTAGCGATATGATCGTAGTGAATCTCGATGTAATGATGGCCAAGCGGAAGATCGGACTGGGCGAGCTCGCCGAAAAGGTTGACATAACCATGGCCAATCTTTCCGTTTTGAAGAACAACAAGGCCCGCGCCGTGCGCTTTTCCACGCTGGACGCGCTCTGCCGGGCACTCGAGTGTCAGCCGGGCGATATTCTCGCCTGGGAACCGGATAAGGAGGATGATCATGAGTTCTGAATCGGTATGGTACGGCGCGCCGCCCCCGGCGGAGGGAGCGCCTGCGCCGGAAGAGCCGCGCGAAGATACGCGCCATATCTGTCTGCGCAAAAACGCCCGCTATTTTCTGCTGCTCGCGCTCGCGCTGGGCGCGGTGTTCGCGCTTCTTTTCGTAAATGCCTATGCGCTCGGGCTCAACGCGGCGGTACTGGCCGCGGCGATGGCCGCCGCGACGCTGCTCGCGCTCGGAAAGCTCGGCCTGCGGGAGAAAAAGCGTGATATATTCTGGTCGGTCTCGCTGATCCTGCTCGGCATTTCCGTTGCATGGACCGCAAACTATATGACGCAGAATGTGAGCTTTCTCGGCCTGTTTCTCGCCGAGCTTCTCTGGCTGATGAACGCCTTTGCCGACATCCTCTCCTGGCGGTTCGGGCGTGTTGTTTCCGGCGCGTTCCGCCTTATCGGGCGGATCATCTCGCATCTCGGAGAGCCGTTCCGCCATATGGCCGCGCTGCGGCGCGGCGGCGGGAAAAATGCGCGGAGCGTCCTTCTCGGTATCGTTATCGCCGTGCCGCTTGTATGGGTCGTCGTTTCGCTGCTCGCGAGCGCGGATGCTGCGTTCGGTGCGCTGGTGGAACGCGCGTTCGGCGGCTGGAGCGTTTCCAAAACTGTTTTAACGGCAATTCGCGCAATATTCTATACGATCATCCCCGCTCTGATCTTCTACAGTGCGCTCGCCGCCCAGACCGACCACAGCGAGTTTCCGGCGAAGGAAAAGCGCCGTGCAAGCGCCGTCGTCGCCGTGACGTTCACCGGCGCTCTCGCGATCGTTTATGCCGTGTTCTGCGGCATTCAGATCGCGGTGCTTTTCGCCGGAGACGTTTCGGCGCTGCCGGAGGGCGTAACGTATGCCGAATATGCCCGCGAGGGCTTCTTCCAGCTTCTGCTCGTAAGCGGCATCAACGTGGTGCTCATCATCACGGCACAACGCCGGTTCGTATCGAGCAGGGCGCTGCGGGCACTGCTCGTATTTCTCACGGCGTGCACGTATCTCATGGAGATCTCGAGCGCGATGCGCATGATGCTCTATGTAAACGCCTACGGGCTCACCTATCTCCGGCTGCTGGTGCTGTGGTTCCTTGCGCTGCTCGCGCTGATCCTCGGCGCGGCGGTATACACGGTGTTCCACGAGGATTTCCGGCTGTTCCGGTTTACGCTCATCGCGTGTCTGGCGCTCTGGCTCGTGTTCGCCTTTGCCCGGCCGGACGCGATCGCCGCGCGGTACAATCTCTCCCGGCACGGTATCGACGATACAACAGAAGCGCAGATCGTCTACGAGAGCTCGAGCGACGCCGTCGGCGCGCTGCGCCCCTACTTTGCGGACATCGAAGCGCACGGCGAGGATTCGTCAACGTACTTGAATCTCACGATCTCCGTGATCCGGGACTATTCCGAGCGCGGCGTGCGCAGCTTCAATTTCTCCGCATGGGAGGCCATGCGGACGGCGGAGGACTTTATCGATGCATACAACTGACGGCATTCTCATGTGCCCTGTGGCGCACATCCGCTCCGACTTCCCGACGAAATTCGGCATTCCCAAGCAGAGCGGGCTTTCCCGCTCGCTCGAAGCGCGGGTGGTGTTCTGCCCGGAATACCGCAGCGCGGATGCCGTGCGCGGTCTGGAGGAGTTCTCTCACATCTGGCTGCTCTGGCAATTCTCCGCTGCGGTGCGCGAGGGGGAGACCTTCTCCCCCACCGTGCGCCCGCCGCGCCTCGGCGGCAATAAGCGCATCGGCGTGTTCGCGAGCCGCTCGCCCTTCCGCCCGAATCACATCGGTCTCTCGTGCGTGAAGCTCGAACGAATCGAAGCTACAGACGAAGGGCCGGTACTCGTCGTGCGCGGCGCCGATCTCATGGACGGCACACCCATTCTCGACGTGAAGCCCTATCTCCCCTATGCCGACAGCCGCCAGGAAGCGACCGGCGGATTTACCGACGCCGTTTCCGCGCGCGTGCTGCATGCAGAGATCCCAGAGGAACTTCTCCGGCGTGTTCCGGAGGATAAGCGCGAGCCGCTGCGCGAGGTTTTGGAGCAGGATCCGCGCCCGTCATATCAGGACGATCCGGAGCGCGTTTACGGCTTCGGCTTTGCCGGGATGGAGGTGCGCTTCCGTGCCTCCAAGGGCATTTTGACGGTGCTGGATATTCAAAAAGAAACTTGAGCTCTGCCGCGGACGGAAACCATTTCCGTCCGCGGCTTTTCTTTGCATTATTGGTTTACCATAATTTTTTATCGTTAACTCAAATGATGCTTGCACAGCCACAGTTTCTTGGGTATAATAAAAATTAGAATCGTATGCAAAAAAGGAGAAATCTATGGCCGCAGACGGAAAAAGAAAAACGACCGGCGCGCTCGGCATCGTTCTCGCGCTGGCGCTGACGATCGTTGCCGCGGGGGGCGTGATTTACGGCGCGTATGCCGTCGTATCCTCACAGCCCGGCCCCGCCGGGGAGACCGCCGCTGCCGCGGTGCGGGATACGACGCTCTCCGTTTTCGCCGAGAGCACGGTGCAGACCGGCGAGGCCCCCTCGCCCGCTCCCGTCCCGGCGGAGGATGCCGAGGAAAACGAATATGATTATAAGGAGATCCTCTCCGATGAGGATGGGCTGCTCGTTGCGCGTATCGTCGGCAAGCGCTGGAGCGGCTTTATCGCCGTGATCGACGATCCGATGCGTGTGAAGGTCTCCGTTTGTCCGGTATTCAGTACCGAGATTCGCGGATACTCCGTGGCAGAGCACGCGGAGAATACCGGCGCGGTGCTCGCCATCAACGGCGGCGGCTTTGAGGATCCCGGCGGCGCCGGAAACGGCGCGATGCCCACCGGCAACGTGATGGCAAACGGTGAGCTGCGCTGGAACAGCTACGGCTCGACCGTCGGCATGGACGGCTCCGGCCTGCTTCACGTCGGCGAATTTTCCGGCAATCAGTGCGTGGAAATGGGACTGCAATGGGCGGTGGGCTACGGCCCGACGCTCGTGGAAAACGGCGTGATCCGCGAGGGGCTCGACCCGCTGTATCTTGAGCCGCGTACCGCCGTTGGACAGCGGGCGGACGGCTCAGTCATCTTCGTTGTTCTGCAGGGACGCCAGCCCGCGGCGCTCGGCGTTTCGCGGCAGGAGCTCGCCGAGATCATGGTAAAGTACGGCGCGGTGAACGCCGGAAATCTGGACGGCGGCGCTTCCAGCGATATGTATTTTCAGGGCGAGTATGTAAACGTGTGCAACACATCCGGCGGGCCGCGGGGACTTCCCACGGCAGTCGTCGTGATGCCGGCGCAGTAAGGAGGGACAGAATATGAAACGCTCTACGCTTCTCCTTATCTGCCTTCTCGTATTTGTGCTGCTCGTCGGCGGAGCCGCCGCGTGGATGTACTTCTCCCCTGCCGGTGCTCTCGCGCCCGTCTCGGCGGAGGATGCCGTGCAGGAGGTGCTGGACACCACCGGCGCCGCCGAATGGCGCGCGAAATACGTTTCCCTCTGTGCGCCGGAAACCAGCGTTTTCGAAAATACCGAAACCATCGCCGGAGATTTGTTTGACGCCGCCGTACAGGGACAAACGTTCTCTTTCCGACTGGACAGCGAAAACACCTCGCGCCTCGCCCCGGTCTATATTCTCTCCGCGGGAGACGCCGATCTTCTGACGCTTACGGCGAGCTACAACAAGGCTTCCCGCAGCTGGAAGGTGGATGAAGCGCCGCTCAAAGCGCTGCGCGCCGAGGCGCGTGATCTCACCATCACGGTGCCGGAGGGCACGGCTGTTTCCGTGAACGGCATCGCTCTTGGTGAGGAATATATCACGGACAGTCATGTTCCCTACACCGGCATTTCCGAGCTGGAAACGCAGTTCGACACCTGCCCTTACCGCGTGACATACACCGTCCCGAACATTTACGAGGCGGTGCAGGTGGACGTCTCACGCGAGGCTGGCGTACTGCTCCTCTACTCGGACGGCACGCGCTTTGACTATACCATTCCGGACGCCGGGACGCATTCCTTCCGCGTGACCGCGCCGCAGGAGGCGAGCGTCACGGCGGGCGGCGCACTGCTCACTGATGCGCAGGTCGTCTCTTTTGCCCCGCTCTCCACGCACGTGGATGTCCCGGAGGAGCTTGCCGGGGCGCTGCCGGTCTATGCGGTGTATGCCGCCGGAGGGCTTTACAGCGATCCGTCGTTCACGGCCTCGCTGCCGGACGGCACAGCGCTCACGCCCACGACTGACGCCGCCGGTTTCCGGACCTTTGAACTGCCTGGAAACGAGGCGCTCTGGAACGAGTGTCACGAGCGCGTAGAGAATTACATGCGCGAGATCGCCGGGTACGGCGCGGGAAACACCGTTTCAAACTATCCCGCCGGGTACGTTGTGCCGGGCGCGCCGCTGCAGCTCTATTTCCAATATGCGCTCGACACGCTCCATTGGACGCGGGGCTTTACGGTCACGTTCAACGAGGTGAAAACCTGGGGCTATGTCCCGCTCGGCGAGGACGCCTTCCTCTGCCGGGGCGAGGCGAACTTCACCACGGCGACCCGCCACGAGACCCGCGAGAACATCGTCGATTACGAAATGCTCTGGATCCGGCAAAACGACACATGGTATATCCAGGACATGAGCTTTTTATGATTTGAAACAGACTGCGCCGCCGATTGGATTACTCCGACCGGCGGCGCTTTGTTATGTTATTTATTCGGCTCCCAAGTATTTCTGCGTGTATGTGCACACGCCGATGCAGCGCCCGCACATGGGGCGGGTCAGGTTTTGGGCGAGCATGATTTCGCCGCGCTTTTTTGCGCAGGCTTCCACGTCGGCGATCTCTCCGCGCGGCATACCGGCGCTCCACAGCGTGCCGCGCAGCGCGTGCGCCGGGCAGGCATCCACGCAGTGCGAACAGCCGCCGCAGCGTGATGTCTCAACCGGCTTCGCGCAGCGGAGCGGCGCATCCGTCAGCAGCGAGGAGAGCATGAGCGCCGAGCCGTACTCTGGATTTACGAGCAGGCAGTTTTTCCCGATCCAGCCCAGCCCGGCGCGCGCCGCCACGGTCTTGTGCGGCACGGCAGTGCGCCGTTCGGCGCCCACTTTGGTATGAGATAGCGTCTGTGCGAACGCCGTATAGCCGCGGCTTTGAAGAAATGTCTTCCCGGCGCTGACGGCAGCATCCAAAACGGCGTTTATCTCCGGGTAGGCGGCAAGATATTCCCTGCTCGGTGCGTCCGGCAGCGAGCGGACGATGTCCCTTGGCATCGGTATCGCCGCGGCGACGCCGGCCGGGTACGCGCAGTTTTCCACGCCGCGCATATCGCCCGCGGCGGCGAGCACCGCGCCGTTTTCGCGCAGCAGCGCCAGAAGCTCTTCGGTGAGTTCCATTTTCTATCCTCCGATCCGTTGATTGACCAGAAAGCGTTCAAGATCGTCCGGCAGCGGAGCGGTGAGCTCCAGCCCTTCCCCGGTGACCGGGTGGTGCAGTGAGAGAAACGCCGAATGGAGCGCCGGACGGGAGAGTGCGTCGTCCGGCACGCCGTAGAGCGCGTCGCCGAAGAGCGGGTGGCCGATGGCCGCCATGTGCACACGGATCTGGTGCGTGCGCCCCGTGAGCGGGCGGACACACAGCAGCGCCCCCGCAGAGAAGCGCTCCAAAACCTCGTACTCCGTGCGGGACAGCTGCCCGTCCGGCGTGACGGCGCGCTTTGTCGGCGCGCTCCCGTCGTGTCCGATGGGCAGGTCGATCGTACCATGATCGTCCGGGAACTCGCCGTGCACGATCGCAAGATACTCCCGCCGGAAGGCATCCGTATGGAGCATCCGGCGCAGGAGGTCGTGGACATACGCGCTTTTCGCAATGACCATGAGCCCCGAGGTACCGCGGTCGAGGCGGCTCACGGGATGTAACGCCGTCTCCCGCCCCCAGAGCGCGGCAAGCGCGTTTGCGACCGTGCAGCCCTGTCCGCCGGTCGAGCCGTGTACCGCCATGTCCGGGCTCTTATTCAATACGGCAAGATCCTCATCCTCGTATACGAAGGCAAGCGGCGCAGCGATGGGGATTGCTTCGTTCACGGTGCCCTCGTCGCCGGTCTCCACGCGCAGCACGTCGCCGGTGCGGAGGATCGCATTGGTGAATACGCGCTCGCCATTTCGCATAAGCCCCGTTTCGCGAAGCTTGAGCCGCGCGATGAGCCCTTCGGCCATGTGCAGTTTGGAGCGCAGCAGGTGCTTCACCGTGCTGCCGTTCCACGTCTCGTCCACCGTGAGCGTCAATGCGCGCATACGCCGATTTTCCTCCGTTCCGCCGTCAAGTTTCCGTTCCCTTTTTGTCCGGGATATGATATGATGAAATTGATCCACCGCTTCTCCGCCGAAGACTCTGACGGGAAGGATGTTTTTCATGATTTATCTCCGATGCGTATTTATCATAGCATATCTGACAGTGCTTTGTCTCTATTTCTTTTCGGAGACGAGCGGCAATTTCAAGCGCCGCGCCATAAACAAGATCGCGCTCGCCGTGCTCTTTGAGGCTTACGCCGTGAGCGCATATCTGCTGCACTCGCCGCTATTCAGCATGCGGATGATCCTGCCGATCGGCCTTTTTTTCGCGTTCCTCGGCGATATTTTCCTCCTTTGGAACTTCGTCCGCGGCGGCATCTGCTTCAGCATCGGCAATTTCTGCCTGCTGCTCTATGAGATCATGCTCATGCGGTATACGAACGTTACGCCGCGCATCCTCTTTCCGGCGGCTGCGGTTTTTCTCCTCTTCTGGGGAACGACGATGCTTTTGTATCAAAAGGAGTTCATCGATTTCAGCAGCGTGCGCATTTTCCCGGCGTATCTTTTCAGCGTTTCGCTGCACGGTTCGCTCGGCGCGGTGCTCGCCGCCGTGTGCCCGAGCCCCGGCATCAAGCTCTTCGGCGCAGGCGTATTTCTGATGATGATCTCCGACTATATTCTCTCCGTACACAAATTCAAGCATGGCGTGAACTGGATACTGCGCTGCAACAGCGCGAGCTACTTTGTCGGCACGCTGCTTGCGGCGCTGAGTCTGTCGCTGCCGATCTGAGGAGGCGTTTTCATGGCCGAGCGCGGCCGCTTCGCCCCGACGCCGAGCGGGCGGATGCATCTCGGCAACGTGTTCTCCGCGCTGCTCGCGTGGCTTTCTGTCCGCGCCGCGGGCGGGGAGCTTGTGCTGCGCATCGAGGATCTGGACACGCTCCGGTGCAGCGAGGAAAATGCTGAGCTTCTCAAGGACGATCTGCGCTGGCTCGGTCTTACGTGGGATACGGAGCAGCCGGATCAGAGCACGCGCAGCGAATATTACGAAAGCATTCTCAATCATCTTCGCGCCGAGGGCTTTGTCTATCCCTGCTGGTGTACGCGCGGCGATCTCAAAAACGCCGCAAACGCCCCGCACGCGAGTGATGGCCACCCGATCTACCCCGGCACATGCCGTGGCCTCACCGAAGAAGAGCGCGCGGCGAAAGCCCAGGAGCGCGCCCCACTCTGGCGGCTTCGTGTGCCGGATGATGACATTTCCTTCACCGACGGGCATTACGGTGCCTACACCGAAAACCTCGCGCGCGAGTGCGGGGATTTTATCCTCCGGCGCGCGGATGGCGTTTTCGCCTACCAGCTCGCCGTTGTAGCGGACGACATCGACGCTGGCGTAACGCAGATCGTGCGCGGACGCGATCTCCTCTCCTCCACACCGCGGCAGCTTTATCTTTGCCGGCTGCTCGGCGCCGCGCCGCCGAAATACTATCATGTTCCTCTGCTCACCGCGCCGGATGGGCGGCGGCTCTCCAAGCGCGACCGCGATCTCGATCTCGGCATTCTGCGCGAAAAATATTCCGCGCCGGAGCTTCTCGGTGCGCTCGCCCACGCTGCGGGGCTGCTGGAAAAGCGGGAGCCCATCTCTGCCAAGGAACTCCTCCCGCTCTTCGATTGGGCAAAGATACCGAAAGACGACATTGCCATAGAACTCTAAGAACCTCGCGCCGGAAATCCGGCGCGAGGTTCTTTTATATCATCGGTTTTCCGCCGCGGTCTTCATGCGGCGGAGGGCCTCTTCCAGCATGGCGGACTGCGTCGCCACGTTAAGGCGGAGGAAGCCGTCGCCGGGCGCGCCATAATTTGCGCCGCTGTTGAGCTTGACGCCTGCGCTCTCAAAGAGCCGGACGAGTTCCGGCGAGGACATCCCCCACGCGCGGAAGTCGATCCAGAGAAGATACGTTGCCTCCGGCTCGATCACTTTCACCTCCGGCATGGCTTCGGCAAGAAAGCGCTTTACGAGCTCAATATTTTTGTGCAGATACTCGTTTTGCTGGTCGGCATAGTAATCGCAGTCGTTATAGGCCGTGATGAGCGCCTCGATGCCGAGATAGTTATAATCAAAATGATAATCCTCGTAGACGACGCCGTACTGCTCGCGCAGTGCCTCATTGTGAATGATCACATAGGCGGAATAAAAGCACGCGAGATTGAATGTCTTGCTCGGCGAGCCCATGACGATCACATTGTCCGCGATCTCCTCCGAAAGAGAAAAGTACGGAATATGCCTGTGCGGAGCATAGACTATGTCCCCGTGGATCTCGTCGCTCACGATCAGCGTGTGGTTTTTCTTGCAGATCTCGTACATTCTCGTGAGCTCTTCGCGCGTCCACACGCGCCCGACGGGGTTCGCAGGGTTGCAGACGAGAAGGATACGGACTCTCGGGTCGGCGGTCTTTTTCTCCAGATCGTCAAAGTCGATCTCGTAGCGGCCGTCTTTCAAGATAAGGTCGTTGTTCTCCACAAAGCGTCCCGCGCCGCGGATGACGATGCCGAACGTATTATATACCGGCGGCTGCACAAGGATCTTGTCGCCCGGGCGGGTGTAGGCGTTGAGGATCATCCACAGCGCGCCCGTCATGAGCCCCTGCGAATGGCGAACCGTCTTCGGATCCACCGTCAGGCCGTAGCGCTTTTTATACCAGGCGCACACGGCGTCTGCAAAGCGCTTCTGCGGCAGATCGCCGTAAGCGAAAACACCGAAATCCACCCTTTTTCGGACGGCGGCGATCACTTCCTCCGGCGCGCGGAAGTCTGTGTCGGCCACGCCCAGCGGGATATACTTCCCGCCCGCGCCCTCGCAGTCCCACTTATAGGAATCCGTGCCGATCCGGTTGACCGGCTCATCAAAATTGTGCACTTTCTTCATGGAACAAGCTCCTTTTCATTGAATAAAAAATCTCTCCTGCCGTGCAGGGCGGCAGGAGAGAAAAGAGAGGGTAAAAGCGATCGTGCCGCCCGTATCAGAAGGGGCCGAGCTGGATGGTCTGGGCGATGATGAGCATTACGATGCTCAATCCCGTCCACATGAGCTGGAGCGGGAACTGGAACTTCAGCCAGTCTGTCCAGTTGACCTTGGCCACGGCGAGCGTGGCCATATACGACGCATTTGTCGGGTACATGGTGTTCGACCAGCCGTCGCCGAACTGCGTGGCCAGCACCGCGCCCTGCTTTGTGACATGCAGGATATCCGCGAGCGGGGACATGATCGGCATCGTGGCGCTCATCTGGCCGGAACCGCTGTTGATCGGGAAGTTGATGAGCACACCGGCGAGGAACAGACCAACGATGGCGATCGTCGGCGGGAAGGCCGCCGCCAGCTTGGAAATGGCGTGGACGAATACGTCCAGGTTGTTGCTGTTCGTCATGATCACGGCGATCGTCCGGGCAAAGCACATGACCAGCGCACCCTGAAGGATATCCTTGGCGCCGTTCAGGAACATTTTGCAGGTCTCCGTAAGAGTATGGCCGGAGAGCACGCCCGCGCCGACGCTCATCACGAGGAAGAGACCGGTCATCTCCGCAATATCCCAGCTGAGCTTGATCACGCCGTAGATGTTGAAGAGGAAGCAGGCGACGATGAACGCGCAGGCGATCTTGTTCTTTGTGGAAAGCCTGGCGTTTTTGTCCACATCGGTCTTCGCGTTCCGGCGGAGCTGGTCGTCCTCATAGGTCGCGCTGAGCTCCGGGTTCTTCCGGATCTTCTTCGCGTACCGCAGGATGTACCACGTCGTGGCGATATAGAACACCACAAAGCAGATGGCGCGGTACCACATGCCGGAGTAGAGTGGAAGCTGGCAGATCTTCTGGCCGATGATCGTGGTGAACGGGTTGCCCATGCCGGTGCTGTAGCCGATGCAGTTGCCGCAGATCACGATCGCCACCGCCGTCATCGTGTCAAAGCCGAGACTCAAAATGAGCGGAAGGATCATGGGCAGGAAGATCATGCACAGCTCCGGCGCGCCCATGAAGGAATCGAACAGGGCGAAAATCAGGATCAGAAACGGCACCGCCAGCTCCTGCCGGGTGTGGAACTTTTTCAGAACGGCCGCCAGCGCCGCCGGGATGATGCCCAGCTCGTTGATGATGCCGAACGTGCCGCCCACCACCAGCGTCATGAAGATCATGCTGGCAGCGTTCATGAAGCCCGCGGAGTATGACGAGATGAACTGGATAAAGGTGATCGGTGTCTTTTCGAGATAATGGAAGCTGTTCGGATCGATGACCGTTCTTCCGGAGTTTGGATCCGTCACGCGGTCGTAAGCGCCGGCTGGGATGATCCACGACAGAACGGCAAAGAGGATAGCTATGCAGACTAAAATAACGAATATGTGGGGGATCTTTATTTTCTTCTTCATAGTCTCTCCCTCCCCTCAGGAATTACATGATATCGGTATTCGAAACCTTGAAGTCGACCTTCGTCTGCTTCTCCTGATCCTTCTTGTTGACGCGGTAGAGGATGATGCAGAAGATCATGCCGAGTAGGCAGAGGACAGCCATCGTAGCGAACACCATCTGGTAGCCGGTACGGCCGGGGTTCGCATCGATGAAGTGGCCGCACATGGTCTGCAGGAAGAAGTCCGGCGCGTTGCCGAGCTGCGACATGAGACCCAGAGCCGCCCCCGCAAGAACGACGGGAATGTTGATCTCGGCGGTGGTGGAGTAGTAGATGCCGCGCAGAATCATAACGGTGGCGGCGACGCAGAGCATGACGATGATCATGAGGATCATGGTGCCGCTCTCGACCGGGATGAAGATGGGCAGCAGGGCGAGCACGATGCCGATGAAGTAGATGTACTGCAGGAACTTGATCTTGGAGCCCTTCCGGTCGGCAATGGCGCCGCCGATGGGGGCGATGATGATGGCAAGGATGTAGGTGCGGATGATACTGATGACGGAGCCCATGCTGGCGCTCATGCCGTAAACGTTCACGAGGTACGGCGTAAAGAAGCTCAGGCACTGGTAAGCCGCGTAGCCACAGAACACGATGAGACCGGCAAGCCAGACCTTGGGGAGCTTGAGGACCTGAAGCATGCCGACGAGGCATTCCTTCGCGTTGATCTTGCCTTCAACCGGGTTTTTATCCATCAGGAAGAAGCAGAGGACGCCGAGAACCATGAGGACGACCGCGTAGAAGGTGATGGTGCCCTGCATGCCGAGCTTGCCTTCGCCCAGCTTCGCGCAGACGGCGAGAGCGGCGAAGGAGATGAGCGTTGAGGCAATGCCGCGTCCGCCCTCCAGAAGGCCGAACAGACGGCCCTGCTCCTCCGGCGAGCCGAGGATACGCACGCCCTTAAACATCGCTTCCCAGAAGAGGAGCGTCGTGGTAACGCCGAAGATGGCCTGTGCCACGAGAACAACTCCCATCGAGGGGATGGAGACGAGCAGAAGGCCCGTCGCGCCGGTTGTGAAGAGGCCGAGAGAAACAAGATACTTTGCCGGGAGTAGGTCGGTCAGCCAGCCGCCAGGAAGGAAGCTCACGGCGCAGGTAATGGCGTATACCGTCATCATCAGGCCCATCTGCGTGTTGGTCGCGCCGAAGGTCTCCTGAAACTGCACATAGAAAACGTCGCGGATGTAAGGCAGCTTGTAGATCGTGCCGCCGCCGATGCAGAGACAGAGAAGGCTCAGCCACTGCTTCCAGTTTTTCTTGAGTCCTAAGAATTTCATTGGTCTTTCCCTCCTTTATATTTACGGCTCATCGACCGTAACGTGGACCAGCGCTTCGGCGATCGCGGCTTCGGAAAGCTCCTGGCCGAGACCCGGGCGATCGCTCACATAGAACTTGCCGTTGACCGGCTGGTAATCATACTTGCCGAGACGCGCGATCGACGGCTGCGTGGAACGGAAGTGGTGCTCGTAAATGGCAAAGTTGGTGGTCGCCGCGGTGAGCTGCAACGCCGCCGCCGTGGAGATGGGGCCGCCGGCACAGTGGATCTGCGCTTTCACATCAAAGGCCTCCGCCATGGTGCAGATCTTCTTGCACTCGGAAATGCCGCCGCAGTTGCAGGCGTCCGGCTGCACGAGCTGGATGGAGTTGTCCTTGAAATAGTTCAGGAACTGCCAGCGGGTATAGAGACGCTCGCCGGCCGCGAGAGGCGTGCGCACCTTTTCGCGGATGAGCTTCTGGAACTCGGGACGCAGCGGCGTGGCCGGTTCCTCGAGCGCGTAGAAGTTATACTTGTCGCAGAGCTCGCCGAGCTTGATCGCGGAGGTGACATCGGTACGGCCGTGGTTTTCCATGATGATGTCCACATCGCCGCACTCCTCACGGATGGCCGCGATGCGCTCCTCGACCATTTTGTAGAAGTCGTTGGAGATGAAGCCTTCGCAGTCACGGTTCGGGATGTCCTTCTTGTCGCGGTCGTACATGGTGAAGTCCAGCTTCACGGCGTCGTAGCCCTCGGACATGGCGTACTTGCAGATATCGGCGTATTCCTTGGCGGTGCCGCGGGGGCCGACGTCCTCGTTCCAGCCGAACTGGAGCTGGGAAGCGTAGCAGCGGATGCTGTCGTTGACCTTGCCGCCGAGCAGCTCGTAGATGGGAACATTGAGCACCTTGCCCTTGATGTCCATGAGAGCAATGTCAATGGCGCTGATCGCCGCAAAGACGACCGGCCCACCGCCCTGGCCCCAGAAGCTGATCTTGAACATGCGCTCCCAGAGCTCGTCCGTGCGCATCGGATCCTTGCCGATGATCAGGCGGGAAATATCCTGCAGCATGCCGATGCCGGCCGGAGCCGCATAGTCAAAGGCGATGCCCGCTTCGCCGTCCCCGTAGAAGCCCTCGTCCGTCCAGACGCGGCAGCAAATGGGGCGCCGGCTTGCCCGCTGCGCGGTGGCATCGAGCATGTAGATGTCTACCTTGGTGATTTTCATGATCGTCCTCCCTGCTCGTTATCTGTAGAGTTGAATGGTTGTCCAACAACCTTTCAACCAGAATGTACTCCGTCCGACAACCAAAGTCAACACCCAACTGCAAATTGGTTTAGAACCGCCAATTTTCGGCAAACCGGATTATGCAGTTTCACAATCGCCGCGGGAAAACTTTTTCGTCTTGTATGCAGAAATTTAAATTTTGTATTGCTTTTCAGTTTTTTATTTGCTATGGTTAGGGGTAGCGTACTACTTTTGGGAAACAGGGAAGAACAAAACGAAAATGGACACAAACATCGAAAAAGTCAACCGCCGTACCGTAGCCGATCAGGTATTCCACATCATTCTGAAAAAAATCTCCAGCGGAGAATGGAAGATTGGCGAGAAGATCCCTTCCGAGATCGAGCTGGCGCAGGATCTCGGCGTGAGCCGCACCACGCTGAAGATGGCGCTGCAGAAGCTCAACACGCTCGGGATACTGGAAACGCGGGTCGGCGAGGGCTCCTTTGTCTGTGAATTCAGCTTCAACTCCCTCTTCTCCGAGCTGCTGCGCTGCAATCTGCTCACGGGCAACAACAGCGAGCTCAACCAGTTCCGCGTGCTGGTGGAGTACTGCGTGCTGCGTCTCGCGGTGCTCAACCCGATCACCGAAGACGAGATCGACGCGCTTGAGGTACATCTCAACGAGATGAAGCGCGCCATTGAGACCGGCGATGAGGACGGCTTCCACTATACGCACTTTGCCTTTCACTATTCCATCTGCCAGATGTCAAAAAACAAGCTCTTCATCCAGCTTTACGAATCCTTCAAGGATACGTTTTTCGATATCTACAAGGCCAATTCCAGAACGACGTGGCAGGTCTACGGAACGCAGGAGACCCTGAACCACCACCAGAAGCTCTTTGACAGCATCAAGACCAAGGACGTGCAGCAAATGTCGGAGCTGCAGGAAGAACTGCTGACGGACGAGTATCTGAACGCCAAGCAAAATATCGATACACTATAACGATCAAAATCGCGTTGGAGACTTCTCCAACGCGATTTTTCCATCTTTCAAAAGCGATCCGTGGATTCGCTTACCCTTGCACCAGATCGTCAGCGGATCTCTTTGATGATCTCCATTGTCAGATTTGCCGCGATCTCCGACGCTCTGGCACAGTTTGCATGGAAGGTTTCGTTTCCGCTGTGTTCGGCCGTGTCGGTGATGCAGCGGATCGAAAGGAACGGGATGCCGTTCACATAGCAGACGTGCGCAATGCCCGCCGTTTCCATATCGACCGACAGCGGTGCATAATTCTCGATGATCTTCCCGCGCCCCTCATCGGTGATAAACGCCTCGCCCGTTACCATACGTCCATAATAGACGTTCCGAAGACCCAGATTTTCTACAGCCTTTTGGGAAAGGCGCAATAGATGCGGTGAGCTTTCAAAAAACACGGTTTCCATGTGAGGATGATATTCAGTGAGGATGTTCTCGGTCACATCGTGATAACAGCACTCCGTCGCAATGACGGTGTCATATATCCCGAGCTTCGCATCCATTCCCCCGGCGGTACCGGAATTGATGACGGCAGTTACGCCGAAGCTGTCGATCAAAATCTGCGCCGCGACCGCCGCATTGACTTTGCATACGCCGGAAAACACAGCCGCTATTTCCGTGCCGCCAATGTTTCCTTCGTAAAATTTCAGCATCGTCTTTTCCGATACTTTGATATCCTCGATCTGCGGCAGGAACGGAGAGAGCTCCTCGTCTGCGGCACATATAATCCCAATTTTCATGAATACCTCTCCGTAAACAATGGATCGTTTAAAAATTGCGCCGGAGGTCTCCGGCGCAATTTTTCATATTTCAGGCTTTCCACTTTTTGCAGCGGTTGGCGCGGCGCCGGCGGTCTCTCACGCCGCGGGCGGTAAGATATACCGCGGCGAGCAGCACCGTTGCGCTGATGCCGATGATGGGCGTATAGTCCGTCTCGCCCTCGGTCTTTACCTCGAGCCAGAGCGAATCCATGAGATGGGTCGTCTCCTGGTCAAGATAGAGGAACGCCTCGCCGCGGCTGAGCGTTTCCTCGCTCGGGTAGGCGATGTCGGACGCCGCCGTCTCCGGGTCCATGTACTCCTTGGCCGCCGACTCCGGCGTGGAGTAGCCGAGATAGTCCAGGTTTTCGCCGTTCACCTCCGGCGAGCAGAGGAAATTGATGTACGCCTCCGCGCCTTCCTTGTTCGTTGCGCACGTTGGGATGCACAGCGCGTCGATGAAGAAGTTGAAGCTCTCCTCCGGGAAGCAGAAGCGAAGATCCTCATTTTCCTCGGCCATCATGAGATAGTCGCCGGCATAGTACGGCGCGATCCACGCCTCGCCGCGCTCCATTTTGTCATAGATCTGGTCCATGACGTATGCCTGCACGAGCGGCTTCTGCTCGATGAGCTTATAGGCCGCGGCGCGCAGCTCGTCCTCGTCACGCGTGTTGAGCGAGTATCCCAGCATCGACTCGGCGATGGCAAAGGCGTCGCGCGGGTTATCGAACATCAGAATTTTCCCGGCATACTTGCTGTTCCAGAGGAGATCCCAGCTGCCGACGTCCTCTTCGTCCACGTAGGCACTGTTATAGATGATGCCGACGGTGCCCCACGTATAGGGAACGGAGTAGAGGTTATCGGGGTCGTAGGCGGTATTTTTATACGCCTCGTCCATGTACTGGTAGTTCGGGATGTTGTCAAAGTTCAGCGGCAGGAGAAGTCCTTCGTCGATCAGCCGCCCGACCATATAGTCGGAGGGGATGATGACATCGTACGAAGAGCCGCCGGTCTTGAGCTTGGTGTACATCGTCTCGTTCGAGTCGAACGTCATGTAATTCACATGAATGCCCGTCGCCTCCTCGAAGGCGGCGTTGATGTCGATGTAGCCGTCCGAACCATCAGAAATGTACTGACCCCAGTTATAGACGTTGATCGTGTTGGACGCAGCCTGCGCCTCCGGCGCAGGGATCAGTACCGCGCACACAAGCAGCGCGAGCACGAGAGAGAACACACGCTTTTTCATGCGCTCGCCCCCTTCTTTCCGAACACTCCGCGCGCCTGACGGCGGCGGCGCTCGTCGCCGGCCTGCAGCAGATTCATCACGACCATCACAAGAAGGATCGCAAGAAAGAGCAGTGTGAAGAGCGCATAGATCTTCGGCTGGAGCGGCTTTTTCGTATAGTTGTAGATCTCGACCGGCAGCGTGACGAAGCTGGGGCCGTAGACAAAATACGAAATGACAAAGTCGTCCAGACTCATCGTGAACGCCATGAGCGCGCCGGAGAGGATGCCCGGCATGATCTCATGGATGATGACCTTGAAGAATGCCTGCACGGGCGTGCAGCCGAGATCGAGCGCCGCGTCGAGCAGGTTCGGATCGAGCTGGCCGAGCTTCGGCATCACGGACAAAATGACATACGGCAGGTTGAACGTGATGTGCGCGATGAGGAGCGTTGTAAAGCCCAGAACGTTGTTGAGCTTCATCATCTGCCCGGCGAACGCGAAGAGCAGCGCGAGCGAAACGCCCGTGACGATCTCCGGGTTTGTAAGAGGGATATTCGTCACGGCCATGGTGACGCGGCGCATCCGGCCGGACATGGCGCGGATGCCGATGGCGGCCATCGTGCCGAGCACCGTGGCCACGAGCGAGGCGATCACCGCAACGATGACGGAATTGGCGAGCAGCGGCAGCAGCACGCCGTCACGGAACAGTTCGCCGTACTGCGCGAACGTGAAGCCCTTCCACACGGCGATGTCCGTACCGGCGTTGAATGACGCCACGGCCAGAACGATCATCGGGATGTACAGGAACAGAAACACGATCACGGTGAAAACGCGGTTGAAGGTCTTCATATCGTCGCGACCTCCTCTCCGTCCGAGAAGCGGTTCATGACCGCAATACACACAAGCACCATCACCATCAGCACGAGCGAGAGCGCCGCGCCGAGGTTCGGGTTGTAGGCAGCCTTGAACTGGCTTTCGATAACGTCACCGATGAGCGTTGTGCCGGCGGAGCCCATTTTCTGCGAAATGTAGAACGTGGACACAGCGGGGACGAACACCATCGTAAAGCCGGAGATAATGCCGGGGACGCTCAGCGGTAGCGTCACCTGTGAGAAAACCTGCGCCGGGGTGCAGCCGAGATCCTCGGCGGCCTCGGTGAGGCGCGGGTCGAGCTTTACGAGCACCGTATAGAGCGGCATGATCATGTACGGCAGATAGTTATACACCATGCCGAGCACGACCGCGCCGTCCGTGCGGATGAGCGGCAGCGGCTGAAGACCGAGGCTCGTAATAACGCCATTGATGATGCCGGTATCGTCGAGCAGCGCCACCCACGCGAGCGTGCGCAGCAGGAAGCTCATGCACATCGGCAGCATGACGAGCATGTAGAGAAACCGCTGGCGCTCCGGCGCGGCAGACGCCAGACAGTACGCCACCGGATAGCCGATCACAAGGCAGATGAGCGACGAGAGGATCGCCAGCCAAATGCTCTTGAGGAAGATGGGGAGATACGTCCCCATGCGGGAGATGTTGGAAAACGTAAATGCGCCGGTAATGGAATCGGTGAACGAAAACCAGACTACGATGCCGAGCGGGACGATCGTGAAGAGCGCCATCCACACGAGATACGGCGCTGCGAGCGCTTTATTCTTCATTGGCGGATTCCTCCCGGCTCTCCAAGGATTCCTCCTCCGCCTCCGGATCGTATTCCGCGTCGGACAGTTCGTCATACTCCTCCGAGAAGGAGCTGTAGTCGCCGTAGAGGCCGGAATACTTGCTCTTGTGCATGATATGGAAGCCGTCCGGCACGATGCGGATGCCGATGCGCTCGCCGACCTTGGGGCTGTCCGTCGTCTGGATGAGCCACTTGAAGCCCTTGAAGTCCACGATAACGTCGTACTGCATACCCTTGAAGGTGATGCTCGTTACGGTGCCGGTCAGCATGCCATCCTTGACGGGGACGATGTCGATATCCTCCGGGCGAACGACGACGTCCACCGGCTCGTCCTTTTCAAAACCCTTGTCCATGCACGGGAAGCGGCGGCCGAAGGTTTCGACTACATAGTCCTCGCGCATGATGCCGTCGAGAATGTTGCTCTCGCCGATGAAGTCCGCCACAAAGGCGTTCTTCGGTTCATTATATATATCCTCCGGCGTGCCGATCTGCTGGATGATGCCCTCGTTCATGACGACAACGGTGTCGGACATGGCGAGCGCCTCTTCCTGATCGTGGGTCACGTAGATAAACGTGATCTCCATTTGCTGCTGGATGCGTTTAAGCTCCTGCTGCATGTCCTTGCGCAGGCGCAGATCGAGCGCGCCGAGCGGCTCGTCGAGCAGAAGCACCTTCGGCCGGTTCACCAGAGCACGGGCGATCGCCACGCGCTGCTGCTGGCCGCCGGAGAGCGATGTCACCTTGCGGTTTTCAAAGCCCTTGAGCGACACGACCTCGAGCATTTCCGTTACGCGCTCGTCGATCTCGTCCTCCGGGACCTTGTGGTTTCGCAGACCGAAAGCGATGTTGTCGTACACGTCCAGATGCGGGAACAGCGCGTATTTCTGGAATACGGTGTTCACCTGCCGTTTGTACGGAGGAATGTCGTTGATCCTTACGCCGTCAAACAAAACGTCCCCCGAGGTAGGCTTAAGAAACCCGCCGATAATTCTCAGCGTGGTCGTCTTGCCGCATCCCGAGGGTCCTAACAGTGTAAGAAACTCTTTGTTGTTGATGTACAGGTTGATGGAATCCAGAACGGTCTCACCGTCGAAGGCCATGGTGCAATCGACCAGGCGGATGAGTTCTTTGGCCATTATCCTCCCCCTCTTTTCCCGATTTTTCGCGCTTTGCGCGTTAGGCCAATCATATAGATTTCAAGGGGGTTTGTCAATGCAATTTTTATTTTCAAATCAAATATTTTTCTGTGCCGGAAACGGTGCAAAAAATTGCCGAAAACGAGGGTCGTTTCCGGCAGTTTTTTCACATTTTTATGCATTCGGCGAACGATGGGAAGTACTTTTCCACAAACTCCGGCGTTTTGGTTCGGAAGCTCTTTCCGTTGAGATATTCGAGCGCCCCCGCGGGGGTGTCGAAGGCAAACCGCAGCCGCCACGAACAGAGCGCCTGCCCCTTTTCGCCGTAGGCGCGGTTGTCCTTTTCGCGGCCGTATTTCCCGTCGCCGAGGAGCGGACACCCGGCATGGCGGAACTGCGCGCGGATCTGGTGCGTGCGCCCGGTGATAAGGCGGCACTCCACGAGCGTGAGGCGCCCGTCGGATGCGAGCGTTTTATACTCCGTCACAGCGGTTTTCGCGCCCGTGCGAGGTGTATCGTAGACATAGACCTGGTTGTTCTTCGCGTCCTTGAAGAGATACCCCTCGAGCCTCCCGGCGGCGGGGCGCGGCGTGCCGACGACGGCGGCGAGATAGATCTTCTCAATCTCGCGGTTTTTGACCTTTTCATCCATGATGCGCAGCGCCTCGGCGTTTTTCGCCGCGATCACGATGCCGCCGGTATTGCGGTCGATGCGGTTGCAGAGCGCGGGCGCGAAGCTGTTCTCCCGCGAGGGATCCCACTCGCCCTTGGCGCGGAGATACGCCTGGATATTGGCGATGAGCGTGTTCCAGCTCCACTCCCCCGCGCTGTGGCAGAGAACGCCCGGCTTTTTATCCACAAGCAGGATGTTCTCGTCCTCGTAGACGATGTCGAGCCGGGGCGCTGTGATCTTGCGCCAGGCATTTTCCTCCCGCGGCGCTTCAAAGAATTCGTCCGGGAGATACACGCGCACCGTGTCGCCCTCGGCGAGGCGTGTCTCGCCCTTTGCCGGGCGGCCGTTGATCTTTATATCCTTTTTCCGCAGCGTCTTTTGCAGCAGCGATTCCGGGATAAGCGGCGCCGCCTTGCTCACGAACCGGTCGAGCCGCTGCCCGGCGTCGTTCCGGCCGATGATAAATTCCTTCATTGCCCCTCCGCGAGCGTCAGCTCCCGGTCCATATTTCGCAGCGCGCGGCGCAGGAAGAACGCTGTTGCGCACGCCGATACGACCTCCGCGATCGGGAAGCACCACCATACGTTGCCGACATTCCCCGTCAGTGACAGGAGATACGCCGCGGGGATGAGCGCCACGATCTGTCGCATCACCGATGTGAAGAACGAATAGAGGCTCTTGCCGAGCGCCTGGCAGATCGAGCCGCCTACGATGCAAAATCCGGCGATCGGGAAATGGAAGGCGATCTTGCGCAGCGCGGGAATGCCGATAGCGAGCATGTTCTCCGACGGGGAGAACGCCAGCAGCAGCACGCCGGGGATCGTCTCAAAAAGGATGAGACCGACCGAGAGGATGCACACAGCGAACAGCACGCCGTAGCGGATCGTGCGGTAAATGCGCTCCTTTTTCCGCGCGCCGTAGTTGTAGCCGACGATGGGGACGATGCCGTTATTCAGGCCGAACACCGGCATGAAGAAGAAGCTCTGCAGCTTGAAGTATGCGCCGTAGACCGCGACCGCCGTGGACGTGAACGCCATGAGGATGCGGTTCATGAGGTAGTTCGTAACAGAGCCGATGCCGACCATGAGGATGGACGGGAAGCCGATGCGGTAAATATCGAGAATAATATGTCCGTTCGGGCGGCAGTCGGCAAGACGGATGCTGACCTCTTTGTTGTTCCGGTGGTGGAAATACGCTCCGGCGAGCGCACCGAGTGCCTGGCCGATGACCGTGGCGATGGCCGCGCCGGCGGTGCCCATCGCGGGCAGACCGCACCAGCCGTAGATAAAGAACGGGTCAAGAATGATGTTTGCCACCGCGCCGATTATCTGCGCCCACATGGAGAGCTTCGTCTGGCCCGTGGACTGCAGCAGACGCTCAAAGTTGATCTCAAAATACACAAAGAGCGAACCGATGGTGACGATGCGCAGATACGAGTCTCCGTAGGCGCGGATGGACTCGATGTCCGTCTGCGAATGGATAAAGGCGTCGGCAAAGAAGATGCCGAAGATCGCCATGACCGCCCAGCAGCACAGGCAGAGGAACATGCTGTTGCCCGCCACGCGGTTGGCAAGCTTACTGTCCCGACTGCCGAGCGCGCGGGAGAGCAGCGTTGAAACGCCGACGCCTGTGCCGGTAGCAAGGCCGATGAGAATGTTCTGCGCCGGGAACGCGAGCGAGAGCGCCGAAAGGCAGTCCTCCGATACCCTCGCAACGTATACGCTGTCGACAATATTATAAAGTGCCTGCACCAGCATCGAGAGCATCATGGGCACCGCCATGGAAAGCAGGAGCTTTCCTTCCGGCAGTTCCCCCATACGTCTGGACTGGGCCGGGCTGGACATTTCCTCCATGGATCAAATTCCTCGCTTTTTCTTGATTTCGTGAAGGTTTATTATACCAGAAGGGTTTATAATGGGCAAGGCTTTTTTCTTTTTTTCGCCATTTTCCTCTGGTATTTCTGACACGGATGTGATACAATATGTTGTGGTCATGTTCCGGCCGCTCAACAACGGAAAAACGGGCGATCCGGTGATTTTTCTGTTGACAATACAGAAATGCTCATATATAATAGCAAGGCTTGTGAGATGCTGACAGAGGATTGGAATC
>CAKTBC010000008.1 GCA_934533005.1 uncultured Oscillospiraceae bacterium
CACGGCGTCGGCCACATTCTGAACGTCCACGAGGGGCCGAACGGCTTCCGCTGGCGGCAGTCGCCGGAGCGCAGCGAAGGCAGCGTTCTTGAAGAGGGCATGATCACGACCGACGAGCCGGGGCTCTACATCGAGGATGCCTACGGCATCCGCATCGAGAGCGAGCTGCTCTGCCGGAAGGGCGTCAAAAACGAATTCGGTCAGTTCATGTACTTCCAGAATCTCACCTGCGCGCCGATCGATCTCGACGCGATCGACGTTAACGCTCTCACTATGACCGAGCGCCGCTGGCTCAACGAGTACCACGCCGCCGTGTACGATACCGTCGCGCCGCACCTCACCGAGGACGAGCGCGTCTGGCTGCGTGACGTCACCCGCGCCATCTGATGTGCAAAACAAACGGCCGCCGGTATTACCGGCGGCCGCAAATGGAACGATGTAAATTTATGGGAACAGGCATGACTTCACTCATGCCTGTTCTGTTTTTATCCGCGGGAGGGAAGAGCATGATCATTCCTTCGCTTCGGGCAGCTCGACATGTGCTGTCCGGTTATTCTGTCCCTGCGCCTTTGCAAAACCCATGGATTCGTACAGGCGGATCGCCGGGACATTGTCTGCGTCCACGAGGAGCATCATTCCGTTGGGCTGGTTCATTTCCAGCGCCTTTGCCAGCAGCTTTCTTCCGTATCCTCTGCGGCGGTATTCTTCCAGCACCAATAAGTCAAAGGGCTCGTTTTCCGGGAATGTGTAGGTCACATCCAGATAGCCGACGACTGCGCCGCTGCAGACCGCGAGGAATATCCGGAAGCGGTCATGTGCCTGCAAAACCCTTTCGCCCGTCCAGTACATATCCTTGTTGTGAATGGCGCAGTACTGCGCCGCGTATTGCCTGGAGACCGGCTCGATGCCGGCCGTATCCACGTAAGGCGCGGGGGAGACCCAAACCATTTTCTGCTGCTCCGGTTCAAATTCCGCCCTGCGCTGCTCCAACGATTCTTTCAGGAGATAATTGTTCGGATGGAATACAAAATCAGCGCTGAAACCGGGATAGGTTTGCTCCAGATAAGAGAACATTTCCGCGTAGGCCTCCGCCTCGCGGGACAATCCTGCCAGCATTTCGAGGTACTTCTCCTCCCGGAGAACGAGAAATGCAAATACGCCGATCATCCGGCTTTCCCGGTAAACGCCAAAGACGCAATGCCTGTCCGGTTCTTCAATAGGCCGGATCAGATTGCTCTTTATCTGTTCCTCATCGCGCAGCATGGGATCGGAAAAGCAGGAATCTTCCCGAAAGCCGGCGGCAAATTCCCGGCACGCATCATAGGTTTGGATCATCTGTATCATTGGCGCTGCTCCCATCGAATATTTGCAGACATAGTATAACACATCCGCCGTGCTGCCTCCAAAAACTTTTCTCGTCTTGACAATATCGCGTCACGATATTAGAATGAAAATAGATAATATCGCGACGCGATATTTCGCCCGGCGATGGGAGAGGAGGGAAGTGCATGAAGCCCCGCGGTACGTTGACCGAGTCTATGTTTTATGTCCTGATGTCCTTCCTGCATCGGGAAATGTGCGGCATGGAGATTGCGGGATTTGTAGAGCAGAAAACGAATGGACGCGTGCGCCTCGGCCCTGGGACGCTGTATACGCTGCTGGGAAAGTTTCAGGAGGAGCGGTTGATTGAGGAAACGCAAACCGACGGCCGAAAGCGCAGCTACCGCATCACGGAGAAGGGAAGAGCCGTTTTTGCGGAGGAGTTGGCGCGGCTGAAAGCGTGTGTTCTGGACGGAGAGGAGGAGAGCTTATGAAAAAGGTGCGAAAAATGCTTCCCGTATCGATCGCGGATATTTCCGGGCTGGAAAAATGGCTGGAAGATCAGGCAAACCATGGTCTGTTCCCTGTCCGCATCGGAAGCTGGGCGACATTTACGGCCACCGGCGTACCCGGTACCAGGTTTCGTATAGAGCCGTATGGGAAAAGCGGCGATGCGCCCACGGAGGAACAGCTCGCCCTCTACCGCGATGCGGGCTGGGAGTATGCCTTCGCCTTCGGCTCGAGCTACTACTTTCTTTTTTACACAACGGATCCTTCTGCGGTTGAACTCTATTCCGATAACGAGAGCCGCGGTCTCTCGCTCGAACGGCTGGAAAAGGCGGCTCAGCTTGCCCGGAGGAAAAGGGTTCTGATCTTTTTTGTAGTTGCCGCCTTAACGGTTTGGACAATTTTTTTCCACAAAAGCGAGTTTGATGTTCAGCCCGACAATCTGGCGCATCTTCCCCTCGGCCTTCTCCGGGTATTTGATCCGCTTTTCCTTATATTTCTCCTTGCGCAAATCTTTGTGTTTTGGAAAGACAACCGTGATTTCAAGCTTCTGAAGAAAACCTGCAAAGCGCTCCGGGAGGGGATGGCTCCGCCGCCGTCGCCCGGGCCGAGCCGGAAGATCGTAGTGGAGAACATTGTCACTCTCGCGGCGCTCGTGCCGCTGATACTGCTGATCCTCTGGCAGCAGCTGGCGCCGTACCGGAGCATTCCGCTGGACGATTTCCGGCAGCCGTATGTTGCCATACAGGAAATCGAAAGCACGCCGGTGTACCAATGGGAGGATGTTTTTGAAGAACCGCCGTTCCGCAATGCTTCGGAGACATATTACGCTGAGAGGGATTTTTCGCTGCTGGCGCCGAAGTGGTACTCGGTCACGCAGGAAGCGTACAGCCCGCAGAACGGAACACGCGGCAATGTGTTTTCCAAAGACCCGGAAAACGGCGCGAACCGCTATTCCCCGGAGCTGGATATGACCTGCTTCACGCTGCTGTTCCCCTCCATGGCCGAGCCGGTCGCAAGGGCGCAGATGGATCAATACCGGCTGATCAACCTCCGCTGGAACTATGAATCGCTGGACTACCCGGGACTGGATTTTGTGATCCTCGCGGATGAACCGAATGGACTTTGGCAAATGGCGGCATTGGGCAAAGGAGGAAGGGTGGCGGTGTTCCGATACGGCGGGCAGGCGAAGCTGCGCGATCATCTGGAGACGCTGTCCACGCCGGTCATGTAGCTCCCGGCCAGCCGATGCCTGGCACGAAAGGAAAACATAATTTGAACAGCAAAAAGCTCACGGACTCGATCCGTGAGCTTTTTGTTATATTATGGTCGGCCGCACCTCAGAGCGCGAACTTTTTGCTGTATTCCTCGGCGTACTGCATGTATTTCTGCGTTTTCATTTCGCGGAGGCTCTTGAGATATTCGTGGGTATCAAAGCTGTCAGACTCCAGTTCGATCATTGCCACGGCGATGTTGGAGCAATGGTCGGCGATTCGCTCGTAGTTCGTGAGCAGATCGTTGAAAACGAAGCCCACGGCGAGCGTGCAGGAGCCGTCCTGCAGGCGGATGATGTGGTGGAGCTTGAGCTCGTCGCAGAGCCCGTCGATCGTATCCTCCAGCGGCTCAACGCGCAGCGCCATTTCGAGATCGTTTCCGATGAACGCGCCGACGGCGAGCGAAACGATCTCGCTCACGGCGGAGCGGAGCACGTCCAGCTCACGCTGGGCGGCGTCGGTGAAGCGGATGTCCTTTTCGTAAATTTCCCGCGCGACTTCGGCGAGATTCATCGCATGGTCGCTGATGCGCTCGAAATCGCCGATGGTGTGCAAAAACTTGGAGACCTCCTCGTTCTGCGCCTGGGAGAGCTCGCGGCCGGTGAATTTGACGAGGTACGTGCCGAGATGATCCTCGTACTGGTCCACGGCGTCCTCCATGTCCGCGACCTGCTGGAAGCCCTTCGATGAGAACTGCTTCATAAGCTCGAGTGCGGCGACGAGGTTATCCTGCGCGCGCATCGCCATGGCATTGATCGTCAGGCGGCATTGCTCAATGGCGAGTGCCGGGTGGGCGAGAAAGCGCTCTTCCAGCCGCTCGATGCCCGCGGTGAGCTCGTTGTATTTTTCCGAGGCCTTCTCGGGGATGAGCTTTCCGGTGAGCGCTTCGAGCTGGCGCAGGAAGGGGAAGAGGATCAGAATCGAGCCGATACGGAAGAGCGAGTTCACCATCGCAATGCCGACCGGGCCGAGCGCGGTCTCCATGAACGAAAAGGGATAAAAAGCGTTGATGCCGTAGAAGAGCACGGAGAAAATGACGGTGCCGAAAATGCCGGTGAAAAGATAGATGAGCGCGGTGCGCCGACCGTCGCGGTTCGCGCCGATGGCGGAGACGAGCACCGGCACCGCCGCGCCGATGCCCATGCCCATGATCATCGGGAATGCCGTCGCAAACGAGATCGTCCCGGTTACGGAGAGCGCCTGTAAAATACCGACGGAGGCGGAGTTCGACTGCAATACGGCGGTGATGAGCGTGCCGATGAGAATGCCGAGAATCGGGTTTTCAAACATTGTCATCAGCCGGAGAAAGGCTTCGCTTTCCCGCAGCGGAGACACCGCACCGCTCATCGCGTTCATGCCGTACATCAAAACGGCAAAGCCGAGCAGGATATCGCCGGTATGCCGCTTCTGCGATGTTTTCGCAAGCATCCGCAGCAATATGCCGGTAATGGCGGCGATGGCTGTGATCGTAGAAGAGCTCAGAAGCGAGAGTGCGTCGCTGCTGCTGATATACGAAAGGCAGAGAATCCAGCCCGTGACGGACGTGCCGATGTTCGCGCCGAGCACGATGCCGATCGCCTGCGAGAGCTTCATCATGCCGGAGTTTACAAAGCCGACGACCATCGCGGATGTGGCCGACGAGGACTGGATCACGGCGGTGACGGCGGTGCCGAGCAGCACACCTTTGAGCGGCGTATTGGAGAGCCGGTAGAGAATGAGCTCGAGCCGCTGACCGGCAACAAGCTTCAAGCTGTCGCCCATCAGTCCCATGCCGAAAAGAAACAGCGCCACGCCGCCGAGCAGCGATAGAATGTTGGAAATACCCACAGCCATCGATTCCTTTGCATTTTATAGTATCCGTTTCTTAGTGTACCGCGTCCAGGTTAAATCCAAAAGCAAGACAAGGTTAAATCCACGTTAAATCCATTTTACAAGCAGCGCTGCACGTGATATGCTATAGAAAATAATTGTACGCAGGAAACGGAGGCGGAAGACATGATCTACCTTCTGGAAGATGACGAGAGCATCCGAAAGCTCGTCACCTATACGCTCCAGCACGCCGGATATGAGGCGGCGGGGTTTGACTGCCCCTCAGCATTCTGGATGGCGATGAAGCGCCAGACACCGGAGCTGGTGCTCCTCGATATCATGCTGCCGGAGGAGGACGGCCTCTCGGTGCTGAAAAAGCTGCGCGGCTCGGCGCTCTGGCGGGAGCTGCCGGTCGTGATGCTCACGGCGAAAAACGCCGAATACGACCGCGTGGTCGGGCTGGACGCCGGGGCGGACGACTATATCTCCAAGCCATTCGGCATGATGGAGCTGCTTGCACGGGTGCGGGCGTTGCTGCGCCGCGCAGGGACGTCGGCGCCGTCCGACCATACCGTCGGCGAGCTGTATGTCTGCCGGGACAAGCACATCGTGCGCGTTTCCGGGCAGGACGTGCCGCTCACGAACAAGGAGTTTTCGCTCCTCTGCCTGCTGCTGGAGCATTCCGGCGCGGCGCTCACGCGCGACCGGATCATGGACAGCGTCTGGGGCAGCGGCTTTGACGGAGAAAACCGCACCGTGGACGTACATGTGCGCACGCTGCGCTCCAAGCTCGGCGCGGCGGGGGCATACATCGAAACGGTGCGCGGCGTCGGCTACCGATTCGCGCCGGAGAAGCGGAGCGAGCCGTGAAAGGAAAGCTTTTTCTGCGCGTGGGGCTGCTGCTCTTCGCGGCAATTTTGCTCGGCTCTGCCGTGACGTTCGCCATTGTGCAGCCGCAGCTCGCCGGAACGGAGGAAACCGCGCAGGCGCTCTCGCACCTTTTGTGGGTGCTGCCGATCGCGCTCTCCCTCGCTGCAGTGGGCGGCTGGGCACTCTCGCGCGGCATTGTCGACCCCATTCGGAAGATCGACCCCGAGACGCCCGGCACGGAAGCGCCGTATGAGGAGCTCGTGCCGCTGCTCGCGCGCATCCGCGCGCAGAACCGCGTCATCCGTCAGCAGGAAGAAGCGCTCGGCCAGACGCGGCGCGACTTTGCCGCGATCACGGAGAATATGGGCGAGAGCTTCCTTCTGCTCGATAAGCGGCTGAACGTCCTCTCCCGCAACGTGTCGGCGAGCTATCTTCTGCCCGCGCCGGCGAACGGCGAGGCGGACAACCTCAACCGCGGCGGCTGCCCGGAGGAGATCGTCCGCGCCGCCGAGCGCGCTCTCGCCGGGCGGCGCACGGAGCTGACACTCGAAATGCACGAGCGGTATTACTACGTGATCGCTACGCCCGTATTCTCCGAAAACCAGATCACCGGCGCCGTCGTCATTGCGCTCGATACGACCGAGCGGGAGCAGCGCGAGGCGCTGCGGCGCGAGTTTTCCGCGAACGTGTCGCACGAGCTCAAAACGCCGCTCACGTCGATCTCCGGCTTTGCGGAGCTTCTGGCAAACGGCATGGTGCCGCCGGAGCGGGTGGGGGAGTTCGCCGGGGATATTTACAAAGAATCCCAGCGGCTCATGGCGCTCGTGGATGATATCATTGAGCTTTCGCGGCTGGAAGAGGGGACTGCCGCGCCGGAAACGGCGAGCGTCGATCTCTATGCGCTCGCAGAGGAGACGCTTGCCTCGCTTCGCCCGGCAGCGGAGCGGCGGGACGTGACGCTCACGCTCTGCGGCGGCGAAGCCGTCGTGCAGGGTGTGCGCACGGCACTGCAGGAGCTCGTCTACAACCTCTGTGATAATGCCGTGAAGTATAACCGCCCCGGCGGCAGCGTGACCGTTACGGCGGAAAAGCGCGCCGGGGAAACGGTGCTGTCCGTGGCGGATACCGGCATCGGCATCCCGTACGAGCACCAGAACCGCGTGTTCGAACGGTTTTACCGCGTGGACAAGAGCCACTCCCGGCAGCTTGGCGGCACGGGTCTCGGCCTTTCCATCGTAAAGCACGCCGCAGCGATGCACAAAGCGCGGCTCGAGCTCTGGAGCGAGCCGGGCACCGGAACGAAGATCACAGTACATTTTGACGCACAATAAAGCCAAATACTTCCCCGGCGCGGGTCTTGAATGCCGGCGTCGGGGAATTTTGCAATTTGTGTAATATGCATAAATTGAAACGTTTTCCTTTATATAAAACCGGCATTTAGTTTGAAAAATTCCCTGAAAGGGTTGCGTTTTGTGGGATTTACTTCCTCCAATGATATAGTACAATGAAAATGCAATGAGTCATAACGGCTCAAAACAAAAGGAGGAAATGAAGATGAAAATGAAGAAGCTCATGGCTCTGGTGCTGGCGCTTACGCTGGTGCTCGCGCTTGCGGCCTGCGGCCAGACGAGCGCCCCTGCCGAGAGCGGCACCACCACCGCTCCCGCCGCCGAAGGCGAGCAGACCCTGATCGTCTATACCGCCAGAAGCGAGAGCCTGAACAACGCCGTCATCGAAAACTTCGAGGCGGACACCGGCATCCACGTGGAAGTCGTCACCGGCGGCACCGGCGAAGTCCTCAAGCGTGTGCGCTCCGAAGCTGCCAATCCCCAGGGCGATATCTGCTGGGCGGCGGACGAAGCGATGCTCAAGGATTACACCGACTGCTTTGAAGAGTATGTCTCCCCCGAAGACGCCAACATGATGGAAGGCTACAAGAACACCACCGGTTATTCTTCTCCCGCTTTCTGCGACCCCACCGTTTTCATCGTGAACACCGATCTCGCCGGTGATATCGAGATCAACGGCTTTGCCGATCTGCTCAATCCCGCCCTCAAGGGCAAGATCGCCGGCGGCGACCCCGTGAACTCCAGCTCCGCGTTCCAGTGCCTGATTGCCGGTCTCTATGACATGGGCAATGGCGACCCGATGTCCGACGCCGCCTGGGAGTGGGCTGCCGGCCTCGTCAAAAATCTTGACGGCGTTGCGCTCACCAGCTCCTCGCAGGTCTACAAGGGCGTTGCCGAGGGCGAGTATATCGTCGGCCTGACCTGGGAAGACCCCGCTGCGGCGTACGTCCGTGACGGCGTTGCCGTCAAGGTTGTGTTCCCGGAGGAAGGCGCTCTGATGTCCGGCCAGTGCGTGTCCATCATCAAGGGCGCTCCGCACATGGAGAACGCCAAGAAGTTTGTGGACTACATGCTCAGCGAGACCTGCCAGAACTACGTCGGCCAGAACCTCACGGTTCGCCCGCTCCGCCAGAACGTCCAGCTCAACGACAGCCTGACGCCGTGGAGCGAAATCACCCGTCTGGAAACCTATGACGGCGTGTGGGTCGCCGCCAACAAGTCGGCCATCACCGAGAAATACAGCGAGTGCCTCGAAAACGCGGGCTAAGACATAAGGAACCATCCCGTGCGGGTCTGCGGCCGTGCGCCGCAGACCCGCATTCTACAAAGAATCTCGCAGAGAAAGGGAACTGAAACGATGGGAGCCACCATTACCATTGAAAACGCCGTCAAGCGCTACGGCAACGACACGATCATCAACGGCCTGTCTCTGGAAGTCAAGCCGGGCGAGTTTTTCACGCTGCTGGGTCCCTCCGGCTGCGGCAAAACAACGCTTCTCCGCATGATCATCGGATTCAACTCCATCGAAGGCGGTACGTTCAAGATCAACGACCGCGTCATCAACAATATCCCCACCAACAAACGGAACATCGGCATGGTGTTCCAGAATTATGCGGTATTCCCGCACATGAATGTATTTGATAACGTGGCCTTCGGCCTGCGCAACCGCAAGCTGCCGAAGGATGAAATAGAGCGCAAGGTCAACAGCATTCTCAAAGTCGTCAAGATCGATCATCTCAAGGACCGCATGCCGGCCAACCTCTCCGGCGGCCAGCAGCAGCGCGTGGCGCTCGCCCGCGCCATCGTCATCGAGCCGGAGGTGCTGCTGATGGACGAGCCGCTGTCCAACCTGGACGCGAAGCTCCGCGTGGAAATGCGCAACGCCATCAAGCGCATCCAGCAGCAGTTCGGCATCACGACCGTGTACGTCACGCACGATCAGGAGGAGGCTCTCGCGGTCTCCGACCGGATCGCCGTTATGGACGGCGGCGTTATCCAGCAGATCGATACGCCGCAGCGCGTCTACCAGCGCCCGGCCAACCGCTTTGTCTCCAACTTCATCGGCCTATCGAACTTCCTGAATGCCACGATTGCCCGCGGTGAAAACGGCGCGGAGCTTCGCTTTGCCGGGAGCGATTACCGCGCGGCGATGACGAATCTCAGCGCTGAGGCAACCGATGGCATGGAGGTTCTCGCGGCGGTCCGGCCGGAGGAGTTCCTGCTCTCGACCGGCGAGGGCGAGGGCATCCCCGCCGTGGTGCGCAGCAGCGTCTTCCTCGGCACCACCACGCACTATTTCCTGACGCTTCCTACCGGGCAGGAGGTCGAAGCCGTCCGTGACAGCGACGAGGAATGGGCCGTCATCCCCGACGGTGCGGAAGTGCGTCTTCGCGTAAAGCCCCGCCGCATCAACGTGTTCACCGCCGACGGAAAACGCTCTCTCGTCATTCGGGAGGAGCTTCTATGAGATACGCCGGTGAAAAGCGCTTCAACGGCTGGACGGCGCTGACGCTTTTGCTGCTCGCGCTCTTTTTGCTGTTCGTCATCTATCCCATCGGCATGCTGCTCATCAAGAGCCTCTTTACCGGCGGGAAGATCGATCTGAGCTACTTTGTGAAGTTCTTTACGAAAAAGTACTACTGGGGCGCACTCGTCAACAGCTTCAAGGTGACGATCGTTTCCACGGCGGTGGCATCGCTCATCGGCGTGCCGATGGCGTACCTGCTGCGCAGCGTCAAAATCAAAGGCGCAGGCCTCATCAACATTCTCATCGTCATCTCGTATCTCTCACCCCCGTTCATCGGCGCGTATTCGTGGATCCAGCTTCTGGGACGAAACGGCTTCCTCACCCGCATCGTGAACGCCCTTTTCGGCGTGAAGCTGCCGGGCATTTACGGCTTTGCCGGCATCGTGCTCGTGTTCTCGCTCCAGTCCTTCCCGCTCATTTACATGTACGTTTCCGGCGCGATGAAGAATCTGGACAACTCCCTGAACGAAGCGGCGGAGAGCCTTGGCTGCAACGCCTTCCAGCGCGTTACGAAGATCATCTTCCCGCTGGTGATGCCGTCACTGCTCGCGGGCGCGCTGCTTGTGTTCATGCGTGTGTTCGCCGATTTCGGCACGCCCATGATCATCGGCGAAGGGTATAAGACCTTCCCGGTCATGCTGTATACGCAGTTTATGGGCGAGGTCGGCACGAACGACGGCTTTGCCGCCACGATGTGCCTTATCGTCATCGTCATCGCGCTGATGTTCTTCTTCCTGCAAAAGGCGCTCGGCCGCCGGTTCACCTATTCCATGTCGGCGCTCAAGCCCATGGAGGCGGAGCAGCCGAAGGGCTGGCGCGGCGTTGTCGCCCACATCGTGGTGTATCTCGTGGCGCTCGTCGCGGCGCTGCCGCAGATTACGGTGCTGGTAACGTCCTTCATCGGCACGATCAACGGCTCGCTTTTCACCGGCGAGTTCACGCTCGATAACTACTGCAATATCTTCGCCAAGAGCAACACCAGCGCCATTACGAACAGCTATCTTTTCGGCCTGATCGCGATCGTGATCGTGGTGGTGTGCGGTATATTGATCTCGTATCTCAGCGTCCGCAAGCGCAGCGCGCTCACGTCGGTACTCGATGTGCTCACCATGTTCCCGTACATCATCCCCGGCTCGGTGCTGGGTATTTCGTTCCTGTACGCTTTCAACGGCCCGCCGTTCATGCTCGGCGGCACGGTGCTCATCATCGTCATTTCGCTCTCCATCCGGCGCATGCCATATACGATCCGATCGAGCACCGCCATCATCGGACAAATCAGCCCCAGCGTGGAGGAAGCATCCATCAGCCTTGGCGCATCGCAGCTCAAAACGTTTCTGCGCGTCACCATCCCCATGATGCTGCCGGGCGTTCTCTCCGGCGCGATCATGAGCTGGATCACGCTTATCAGCGAGCTGAGCTCCTCAGTCATCCTCTACACCAGCAAGACCATGACGCTCACCGTGGCGATCTATTCCGAGGTCATCCGCAGCAACTTCGGCAATGCGGCGGCTTATTCTACGATCCTGACGCTCACGTCCATTGTGTCGCTTCTCTTGTTCTTCAAGCTCAGCGGCAAAAAGGATCTGAGCGTGTAAAGCGAAAAACGCTTCGCAGTTCTTTGCGAGGCTATGCGGTGCGCCGATTTGGCGCACCGCTTTTCGCCCTTTTCAGAGAAGAAAGTGTATGGTAAAATGATGCAGGGAAAGAGAGGGACGGCCATGCACCGCGAACCGTTTCAAAATCAGCTTCGCCGCTCGTTCATCGGCTACGTGGCGGCCATACTGGCGCTGATCCTGCTTTTGTATCTGGGCGGATTTGCGCTGAACTTCTTTGCCGTTATCGTCCGCGGCTGCCGGAGGGATAACGAGGCGCTGGAAACGGCGCTCACGCAGCAGCTTGCGGCCTACGACAGCGGCGCTGTGGCGCTGACCGGGGCGGACGCTCTGCGCCGCGCTGTTGAAAGCGGCGAGCGTTCCGACTGTTTGGAGGCCAACCGCCTGCTCTACGATTTTACCAACCAGCAGGAGCTGCGGGCGTATTTCGTGCTGCTCGGCGCGGATATGCAGGTGCTGAGCTCCAACTTCAGCGCGCACAACCAGTCGATCTTCGCCTCGTCCGCCTTCGCCGCGGGCGCCGCAGCGCGTATGCAGCAGGAACCGGCGGCAACGCTCCGGTATGTCTGCACTGCGCCGGTGAGCAGCGAGCAGGCGTGCACCTATACGGTCTGCCGCGCCGTGCCGGACGAGAGCGGGGCCGCGGTGGGATATCTTCTGCTGAATCTCCGGCAGGAGGGGTTCCGGGATGCCGTGCGCGATACCGATTCCGAAGTGCTGCTGACCGACCGGTACGATAATCTTATCTACACCACGCTCGAACCCCGGGAGGATCCGCAGGATAAGCAGCTGAGCAACAAGTTTTCTCTCTCGCTCGAGAGCGACGGCATTCTTGCGCTGGACGGCAGCCGGTATTATGCCGTCTGCGGCACCGTCGGGCCGCAGGCGCTGCGGCTCTATACGCTGACGTCTCTCGATGTGCAGCTGCGGATGCTGCTCTACAGCGTGGGGCTGTTCGTTGTGCTGCTTTTGCTGCTCACCGGCGTTGTCGTCGCCATGACGAAAGCGTTCACGCGCCAGAACGCCATGGAGCTCGGCGAGCTGACAGCCGCCGTGGAGAACCTTTCCCAAAACGGCGGCGCGGAGGCGCTGCCGCCGCAGTGCTCCGAGGAATCGCAGGCGCTCTACACCCGCTTCCGGGAGCTCATCGCCCATAACGACGAACTCTTGGATCGGCGGCGTCAGATGGAGATCAAGCATCTCGAAGAGCAGTTCAACCCGCATTTCGTCTATAACGTCATGGAGACCGTGCGCTACCAGATCAGCGAGGACCCGGAGACGGCCTCGGAAATGCTGCTATCGTTCGCCTCCCTCATGCGCTACAGCGTCAATTACGGCCATACAAAGGTGTCGCTCGAAACGGACGTGGAATATGTGAACGATTACCTGCTGCTGCAGAAGACACGGTACAATAACTGCCTGCTCTATGAGTTTGATATCCCGGAGGAGCTGCTCGAATGCCGTGTGCCGAAGCTCCTTTTGCAGCCGGTCATCGAAAACAGCATCGTCCATGGCTACCGCGCTGGGCAGACGCTGCACATCTGCGTGCAGGCGGAGCACCGGGACGATACGCTGCGCTTCACCGTCACGGACGACGGCGCGGGCATCCCCACCGAACGCCTTGCCGAGCTGCGTGAGAGCTTTGAGCGCGATCTTACGAACGAGTACACCGCCCATGTGGGGCTTTATAACATCCAGAAGGTCATCCGCCTGACTTACGGCGCGCCCTATGGCGTGCAGATCGAGAGCACGGAGGGGCAGGGCACCGCCGTGACGCTCACCATCCCCTACGAAGTGGAGGAGAACGAGGAATGCTGAAGGTTTTGTTGGTGGAGGATGAAAACCTGATCCGCCGGGGGCTGCAATACAAGATGGACTGGACGGAGGTCAACTGCGTCGTGGTCGGCGAGGCCGCCACCGGGCAGGAGGGGCTTGCCCAGATCAAGGCGCTGCGCCCGGACATCGTCATCACCGATATCCGCATGCCCGATATGGACGGGTTGGAAATGCTGCGCGAGGGGCGTGCCATCTGTCCGTTCCATGCGATCATCATCTCCGGCTACGGGGAATTTGACTACGCGCAGCAGGCCATCCGGTTGGGCGTGGCGGAATATCTTCTCAAGCCGGTGGACGTGAACGAGCTGAAAAACTGTCTGCGGCGCATCGCTGCCGGGACGCCGAACGGACAACGCGAGGAAGCGCCGGAGCCGGACGAAGAGCCTGCACCGCTGCAGAACAAGTATGCCGACGCCATGATGCAGTACATCCGGCAGCATTACGCCGAGCACATCTCCCTCACTGACCTCAGCCAGCAGCTGAACATCTCCTGCACGCACCTAAACGCCAAATTCAAGGCGGAGACGGGCTACACGTTCCACGATTTCCTCAACTACTACCGTATCCGGCGCGCCGTGGAGCTTCAAAAGCGCGGCGAGCGCAAGCTCTACGAGATCGCGGAGCTGGTAGGGTTTTCGGACTATAAGTATTTCAACAAGGTCTATAAGAAATATACCGGCTATTCGCCCAATGTGATCTTCCCGCGCGAGGACTGAGCGGCACAGTAAAACAACCGTTTATTAACCATTAATTACTGCGTGCCGTATTGGAATATATATGGTACTATGTTATAATTAAATAAGCTTTTTTAAAGCAATGCTTTAGAGACGCTTTTAGCAGAGGAGAGTTTGAAGGTGAAAAAGATAACGCTTATTGTTCCGTGCTTCAATGAGCAGGAGGCTTTGCCGTTTTTCTATAGCGAAGTGAAAAACGTAATGGAGAAATTGGAGTATGAGTATGAGCTTTTGTTCATCAATGATGGCTCCAAGGATAAAACCTTAGATATTCTCAAGAACTTTGCAGAAAGCGATGACTGTGTACGGTATATTTCCTTTTCCAGAAACTTTGGTAAAGAAGCTGCCATGTATGCGGGGTTTTGCAACGCAGAAGGGGACTATGCGGCGGTGATGGATGCAGACATGCAGGATCCACCGGCTCTTTTGCCGGAAATGCTGAAGATCATGGAAACGGGAGAATACGACAGTGTGGCGACGAGACGGGTCAGCCGCGCGGGAGAGCCTCCCATACGATCCTGGTTTGCCCGAAAGTTTTATGCGATCATCAACAAAATTTCCGATGCAGATATCGTAGATGGAGCCAGGGACTTTCGCCTCATGCGTCGTGAAATGGTGGATGCAATTGTCGCCATGGGGGAGGTCAATCGATTCTCCAAAGGAATCTTTGGATGGATCGGATTTCGTACCTACTGGCTGCCGTATGAAAATCAGGAGCGTGTGGCGGGAACTACAAAATGGAGTTTTTGGAGCCTGCTTAAATATGCGATCAATGGGATCATCAATTTCTCAGAAGCTCCGCTAAACATATCCTCTTGGTTTGGGATCGTAATGACGGCGATTTCCTTTGTTTTTCTGATTTTTATTGTTGTAAGGCGTTTGTGCTTTGGAGACCCGGTAGCAGGTTGGGCGTCGACGGTGTGTATTATTATTTTTATTGGTGGGATACAGCTGTTTTGCATGGGCGTCATGGGGCAATACATCGCAAAAAATTATTCGGAAAGCAAACACAGGCCGCACTATATAATCGCCGACACGAATAAAACAGACATCGAAAAGATCAAATGAAAAACCAGACTGGACAGGACAATATTATTATCATGAAAAATTTTGTGGAAAAACTTAAACAGGAAAAGAGTGCTTTGCTGAAGACTTTTATAATCACAATGCTCTTTTTTGGAGTGAACGTTTATTTTTCCCTTACGTCAGATACATATTTCACATTTAAAAGCGGGTTCAGCGCTGCGGCGCGTGATATGATTCTGCGCAATGGACGTCCGGTCATAGGAATCATTTATGAACTGCATTTCCTGAGCGGACTGTCAAACGAATCGTTTTATTACATTTCTTCTATTCTTGCGCTGCTTTTTTTGGCTGCTTCTATTTGGCTGTATTATAAAATGCTGGTTAAACACGGAGTTGGTGAGAATGCAGGAATTCTGGTGTCATTTGCGTCAATAGCCAATATATTCGTAATTGAGTATTTTATGTTTGTTGAAAAGTGCGGCTTTATGCTTGCCGTGCTTTTTAATGTTGCGGCAGTATATTTTATTGAAAAATTTTTTGAAGAGAAAAAAATAAGGCATACAGTAGCAACATTGATCTTTATGTGTCTGGCTATTTTTACCTATCAGGGCACGATTGCACTATTTGTCATACTGAGTCTTCCGTTTGCTTTCAAATATGCCAAAACTTTTAAAGAATATGCAATGAACATTGTAAGCATTGGCGTATGCTATTTGCTCCCAGTGCTGGCGGGCTTGTTTGCTTTTAAATTTATTTTTAAAAGTACGAGATTATCCGGCGCGGTCGATTGGCTCGCTAATGCAAAGAATGTGTTCTATGGATTAAAGGAATATGGTAAATCGACTTTTGATATACTGCCGAAATTTGTGTTTCTGATTCTTGCTTTTCTTGTTTTTTCGGCTGCGATCCTTTTGGCATTAGGACACAAGCATAAAGGAATGTGCATTCTGAACATCTTTATGATTGCTTTGGCTTCTGCCGTTTTTCCGACTGCGACGATTCTCCAGGGCTCGGGATGGTGGGTCACAAGGACTGTTTACCCGATTGCAAGTGTTGTGGGAGCCTTTGCAGCGCATCTTCTTATTAACAGTATTGATCCGGACAAGCAGGATAAAGGAGCAGAACTGATTCGAAGGTTTTCAGTCTTGGTGATAGGAGCACTGCTCACTTTTCAATATTTCTCATTCAACAGGATATTTATTGATAAGTATGAACTGAATGCCTTGGACGAATATCGGTATGAATACGTCGGTCAGGCAATAAATGACTATCAGCAATCCACCGGGATAAAGATAACAAAAATCTCTTTTTACAGTGATGCAAACCGGACGTATCCGGCATATTCCAATCTGCATCCCCAGGGCGATTATATGGTAAGCGCTTTTTATACAGCATGGAGCGATATATACGCACTGAATTATTACCTTGGCAGTGATTACGAGAAAGTTGATCCGTTGGATAAATATACTGAATACTTTGCATCACGGGATTGGAATCAATTATCACAAAATCAACTGATTTTTGAAGGAGATACACTGCATTTATGCGTATACTGAGCTGTAATACAAGCAGCAATAAGAGAAATCTGGGGATGGATTTAACGAGGGTAGTCGCATCGCTCATGGTCGTCAGTATGCACGTGACGGCGTCATGGAAGTACGGTGTACTCTCAACTCCTGAATGGCACATTTCAGAGTTTTACGATAGCCTTTGCCGCAGTGCAGTCCCACTGTTTTTTATGATAAGTGGCGCTTTTTACAAAAACCGTCCTGCATCAAGAACAGTCCGTAAGATTATTTATTATATTGCTGTTTTTTTCGGAATAAGCTTGATATATGCAATAGATGATGCGTATTTGGGTTCCCGGATGGGAGAACGCCCGAACTGGCTTGAAGGGGTATTGAACTACAAGTACCATTTATGGTACTTGCCGGCATATATATTTGTGTTGTCGGCGGCACCAGTTCTTGTAAAAGCTATCGATTCAAATGAAGAAAACGCAATGTACAAATATCTGCTGGGACTATGGATGTTTTTTGGAATTGGATTAAACACTGTCATCACAGCTATGAACGGCCTGGATTCGTGGCGCCTCTTCAATCGCTACTGCCAGTTTATTTCTTCCTTTGCGTTTATGACGGGAAATCATATGGGCTACTTTGTCTTGGGACGGTTTTTAATTAAAAAAGAGTTTACAGACAGTGAAAAGCGCGTGATATATGCACTTGGTGTTCTTTCAACGGTGGCGTTGTATACACTCACCGTATGGTATTCATATCACCTTGGCAGGTGCGACGAACGCTGGATGGGCACCATGAATCTTTTCATTTTTCTGCAAGCAACCGCTGTGTTTGAATTTTTTAAGAATATGAGTGTGGACAGTAAGTATGCAAATGCAATTGGAGAAGTGAGTACATACACATTTGGAATATACCTTGTTCATGTACTGTTTCTTGACTGGGCGAGAGTAAAGGGCGTGTTTCAGGGATGTAAGATTATGGGATTATCTATTCACCCTGCACTGCTTATACCGATCGAGGCAGTAATCGTATGGTTGACAAGTTCTTTTGCTGTTTGGGTGATACGAAAAATATATAAATCCATTAAGAGCCTTTGAGGGTGAAGCGATTTGTTTACAGGCTTTGTAAGAGGAAACAGTAACCTTTCGCGAGGACGAAAAGGACCGGACATGAATACATCCCCCCTCGCGGACATAGGATGTCCGCGAGGGGGGATAAAACTATGATGACAGGAAAAATCGGCGGCTTTCTCTCACGGCACAATAAATTTGCTTCCAGCGCGGCGCTCGTGCTCGCCGTTGCGGCGATCTTCGCGTTCGTATACTCGCCGCGCGTTGTGGGTGCGGCGGTCACGGAGCGGGAGCTTCCCGTATACAGCGTGGAGCGGGACGGAAAGTTTGTAAGCCTTTCGTTCGACGCGGCCTGGGGCAACGAGGATACACAGATGCTCATCGATATCCTGGCAAAGTACAACGTGAAGGCGACGTTCTTTGTCGTCGGCGAGTGGGTGGATAAATACCCGGAGAGCGTTAAAGCGCTCCATGACGCCGGGCATGAGGTGATGAACCATTCCGACGCCCATCCGCACATGGCAAAGCTCACCGCCAAGCAGATCATCGACGAGGTGAACCGCTGCAGCGACAAGATCGAGGCCGTCACCGGCGTGCGCCCGACGCTCTTCCGCTGCCCTTACGGCGAGTATGATGACAACGTCATCGGCACCGTGAACGGCATGGGGCTCACGGCGGTGCAGTGGGACACCGATTCGCTCGACTGGAAAAAGCTGACCGCAGGCGAGATCTACAAGCGCGTGACGAGCAAGGTGCAGCCGGGGAGCATCGTGCTGTTCCACAACGCGGGGCTGCATACGCCCGAGGCGCTGCCCTCCATTCTCGAATACCTGCTCGCGGAGGGGTATACGGTCGTGCCGATCTCGGAAATACTGCTCACCGGCGACACCTATATCGACCACACCGGCCGCCAGCACGCCGCCAACACATAAAAAAGGCTCCCTTGCGCAAAGGGAGCTGGCTCGCCGCAGGCGAGACTGAGGGATTGTGAACCGTCTCCCATTCGTATGTTCGGGGGAGACGGTTATTTTCACATGCCGGTATAAATGTCGCCCGCGAGGAGGACGAGACCTTCCCGCGTCTCGCCGAGCGTATTCACATACGAGCTGACGGCAAGGGGCATGGCATAAACGTGGAATGTGTTGCCCCGGATGAGCCGGTCAACGCTTCCGGGAACGATCACAAAGCACGGGTATTCGTAATTCCGCTCGGCAGCCAGAATGCAGGTCATCTCCGCGCCGCCGGGGACGAGAGCGCCAGTGCGTGCCGTGATGATGCGCAGGCTGTAGATCTCCATCCAATACGGCTCCTCGCGGAAGGAGTCGTCGGTGAAGCACTGGGCGATCGAAACGTTCTTCGCGCGCAGGTCTTTATATACGGAGTTGAAGAAATCCTGATGATCCTCCCGCTCCCAGAGCCCGGTGTCCTCGCGCAGAAAGGCAAGCTGGCTCTCCGTGAGCGTAAATACCGGCTCACACGTGCCGAGCGAGACGAGCGTTTCCAGCCCGTTGGGAGTAAAGCGCCCGGCGGTGAAGGTGCCAGTGCGCGTATAAAGGCTTTCTGCGTCGTAGGCAAGCGTTCCCATGCCCTCTATGAGCCCCGCCGTCCATTCGCCCGTGTAGGTGAACGGAATGCCGGACTCGCTCTCGGCAGTAAAAACGCCCTCGCCGTTTGGCCGGCCGTCCTTGCCGTCTCCGGCGTAGGCTCCGGCCGTCTCGCGACCCTCCACGGATACGATGCAGTGCTCGTCCGTCAATACGCCGTCGCCCGAAATCTCGCCGCCGCTCCAGCCGCCGTACCAGGTGAACTGCTGACCGGCGGCGTTCACGCCGCCGAAAAGGCCCTCGCCCTCAGGACCGGAGCTTTCCAGCGCGCCGGTATAGGTGCCGGAAAAGCGGCTGCCGCCGTGCCGGATCTCCCAGGGGAGCTCGGAGGCTTTGCCGCGCACCGCCGTGCCGCCGGAAAATTCGCCGGTGAACACCGCACCGGAGGAGAGTGTAAACTCGCCCTCGCCGTCCGGCAGGCCGGAGACGAGCGAGCCGGTGTATGTTCCTTCCTCCACGCACCCGAAGAGCGCGGCGCGGCAGGGGACGTTTTCGCCCTCGCCGTCAAGAAGACGCTCGGCAGTGAGAGTTCCTTCAAAGCGCCAGCCGTCGCCCTGTACGGCACCGGTGTAGGTGCCCTTGGTGAGCGTGCCGGTGAAGGCTGCCGTTTCCGCGGGGAAGGAGAGCATGAGCGGCTCGTCTGTCAGATGCTTTGTGCAGCCGGTGAGCAGGAGAAGCGAGAGAAGCACCAAAAAAAGAAGAAGTCGTTTTTTCATGTAGCTCTCCCTTCAGCCCGGCAGCAGCTCGCCCGCGAGAGAGCGTGGCAGCATGTTGTCCGAGACGGTAAATTCCTTGTAGCCGTGGCGCGCTCTCGCCGCGTCGCTCATTTCATAAAGATCGGAATCGCCGCGGTCGCGGCGCACCGCCATTTCGATCTCCACATCGTAGGTGTAGCGCTCGCCGCCGCGCAGGATCTCTACCCAGCCGTGCGGCGCGTCCGTGTCACCGTAGGTGCCGCTGACGATCTTTGCGTCATAGCCGAGCGCGCGTGCCGCCGCCCAGAACGCGGAGGCGTAGCAGTAGCAGTTGCCGCGCCCGGTCGAGTACATGGTGAGTGCTTCCTGCGTTGCCCAGCCGATGTCGCCGGTCTTATAGTAGTGGCGGCGAAGATACGTGAAGCTGTCGCGAACGTAGAGGTACATGGCGCGAAGCCGCTCATCGCGGCTCATCGTATCGTCCGTAGTCTCGCGGATGGCGGCGAGAACATAGCCGTCCAGCTCGCTGTTGCCGGAGGTATAGCGCCCGGCGGCGTCAAAATAGAGCGAACCGGCGTAGGAATTTTTGAGAAAGTAGCCGTCTGCCCCGGCATAATAAAGCTGGGAGTCGATCAAAACCGGCCCTTCGGCGGGGCGGCTATCCGGCCCGTCCCATACGGCAGCGCCGTCCGCGGCGGTGTATATGTCGCCGCTGCCCCATTCGCCGGGGATGACGTCGGGATAAAATGCCGTTTCCGCATCGGCGGCGGGCAGAGAAAAGAGCCGGTTAAAAAACACCGCGGCCTCGGCGCGCGTCACGTTCTCGCCGCCGTGCAGCGAAATGGCGGTCATGGCGTCCGCCACCGCGTCCGAAGGGAAAACGTCCTCGAGCAGCGCCGCGAGCGAGGATTCCGTGAGCGGGAGAGAGGCGTCATCCACGGCGAGAGAGAGACCGGCGGCGCGTTCCACGGCGGACGCGGCTTCCCCCGCGGTCAGCGTGTCCGCGCCGCGGAAAAGTCCGTTCTCACAGAGCATATATCCCGCGGCATACACCGGCGCGGCGGGCTCCGGCGTTGGCGCGACATTTGCTTCCGCTTCCGGAGAAGGCTCCGGCGAAGCTGCCGGAGCGGGCGCGCGGAGAAGCCCGATGCCGGGGCAGAAGAGCGCAAGCGCCGCGAGCAGCGCAAGAACGAGCACTGCGCCCGCGGCAATGATCCAAACGGTCTTTTTCCGGCTTTTTACCGGCTTTTTCGTTTCGTTACCTTCGGCCATGGAACGCCTCCGAAAAGAAAATATACAGAGGATACGCAAAGAATGAGCGGCGCGTGGAGCGCCGCTCGGAAAAGCTTCGCAGATTTTGCTCCCACAGGAGCAAATAAAGTCTAAATCATTTTCTCCGGCGACATGCGCGTCAGAGAAAATTCTTCTCGGCTCGCAAATGTGCGAGCGAAGCGAGTGCGCTGCGGCGAGCCGCTATCCCCTTCAAACGAGAGCCTTGCAAAGCAGGGCTCTCGTTTGAGTCTTTATAGTAGATGGACGCCGCGAGCCTTGCAAAGGTTCACGGTTTCTTCGTCCCAAATACCGGATTGTACTTCGCCGATGTGCGCGCAGCCGATAAGCAGCATGCAGAGCCGCGATTGGCCGACGCCGCCGCCCATCGTGAACGGCATTTCGCCGGCGAGCAGCGCCTTGTGGAACGGCAGCTTCCGGCGTTCGTCACACCCGGCGAGCGTGAGCTGGCGATCCATGCTCTCGGGGCTGACGCGGATGCCCATGGAGGACACCTCGAACGCGCGGTCGAGCACGGTGTTGCGGAAGATGATGTCGCCGTTTAAGTCCCAATCATCGTAGTCCGGGGCGCGTCCGTCGTGCTTCTGGCCGGAGCGGAGTGTTTTGCCGATCTGCATGATGAAGCAGGTCGGGTGCGTTTTGGTGTATTCATTCTCGCGCTCAGAGGGCGTGAGATCGGGATACATGTCCTCAAGCTCCTGGCTCGTGATGAAGGAAACGTCGCGGCTCAGATGGGCTTTGAGCTGCGGGAACTCCCATTCGAGCTCGTCGCCGGTCATGCAGATGGCCGTAACGATGCGCCGCACGGCGTCCTTGAGATAGTCGATGTTGCGATCTTCCTCGCGGATGACCTTTTCCCAGTCCCACTGGTCAACGTAGACCGAATGAAGGTTGTCGAGCACAGGCTCGTCGCGCCGGATGGCGTTCATATCGGTGTAGAGCCCCTTGCCCTCGTAGAAGTTGTACTCGCGCAGCGCCCAGCGCTTCCACTTGGCCAGAGACTGCACGACCTGGCACTCCGCGCCGTCTACGGCGGGGACATCAAAGGAGACCGGACGCTCGATGCCGTTCAGGTCATCGTTCAGGCCGGTGTCGGTGCGCACGAACAGCGGCGCGGACACGCGCTTGAGATTCAGCGCCGAGCCCAGATTCTTTTGGAAGCTCCTCTTGATGAATTCGATGGCTCTCTGCGTCTCGTAGACGTTCAGCCGTGGTGTGTACCCTTCGGGAATAATGCAGCCGCTCATGTTTACCCCTCCTTGTTAAAAATTTTTATGAGATATGCGCGGCAAAAAAACTAAATTTGATATGCCTCGGCGAGCTTTCGCAGATGCGTCCGCAATGCTTCCGCGGCGCTCTCCGGCGAGAGAAGCTTCATATCCCCGCCGAACGAGCAGACCCAGCCAAAAAACGGCTCGCTCACCGCCACCGGCACGGTCACGGTGAAATACCCCTCGCGCGAGGGGATGAGCATGGTGTCTGCGCCGAAGCGGTCGATCACGGCTCCCGCGAGCGTATCGCGGCATTCGAGCCGGATTTTCTCCGGTGTACCGGAAAACATACCGAAGTGCGCGCTCGTATATTCGCTCATGTCGAGCGCGGCAAACGCTTCCCGCCCTTCGCGCCCGTCCCCGGCGGTGCGCAGATCGCAGATCTTGTCCACGCGGTAATGCCGGATGGCGGAAGCGGCGCTGTCGTAGCCGACGAGATAATAGTTCTCGTCGTCCCACAGCAGAGCGTAGGGACTCACGTCGTACCACGCACCGCCGCGGCGCAATATGCGCTCTCCGCGCCCGTTGTACCCGGCGTAGTGAAACCGGATGCGCTTATCGCCGTTGATGGCGGCGTGCAGCTCGTCCACCAGATAGTATATGGACTCGTTCATCGTCTTGATGCGGTTTTTGACGACGACCTGCCGCCGCAGCCCCTTGGCCTGATGGACGCTGGTGAGCCCTTCGAGCTTGGCGATCAGCTCCAACGACTTTTTTCGCGTGATGAATCGGGAGGACTGCACGCTGTCAGCGAGCAGCCGCAGCTCCGGGAGCTGGAACACCCGTTCGCCAATATACCAGCCGCTGCTGTTCCCGTCGCGGACGCGGATCAGATCGAGCCCGAAGGCCTGCAGCGTTTCCAAATCGCTGTATACGCTCTTGCGCTCGGCGCTGATACCCTCCGAGGCGAGATACTCCAAAAGCTGCGCCGTGGAGATGGGATGCGCCTCATCGGAATTGCGTTCAAGATACTCCCGGAGAAGCAGCAGCTTGAGCTTCTGGTTGGCGGAGCGCGCCACAGCGGTTCCCTCCTCGAAGAAATATTTTCGTCATTATAATACCAAATCTTTCACAATGCAATGGGGAAAAGTCATTGAATCCAAACCCGGAAAAGATTATAATAAGGGAAAATGACGAACCCTTCGCGCGCGAGACTACCAAAAGAGCTTTCCCCGCGAAAAAGAGAAATCCGGAGCAATTTATGGAAAACCATTGCTTTTATCTTTCGACGATCTCCGCAGACGCTGCCGATACCGCGCGGCGGTACGGTCTGGGGCTGGAGATCGCGGAATACTGCACCGCCTGCAACATGGACGAGCGCTTTTCGGAAACGGATCAGGCGGTGCGCGAAAAGCTTTCAGAAATCGCGCGCGTGACGCTGCACGCGCCGTTCAACGAGCTTTTCCCCTGCGCCATCGACCCGCGGGCGAGAGCGCTTGCCGCCGAGCGCTTCCGCGAGGCGATCGCCCTTGCAAAGCGCTATGGCGCGGAGAAGGTCATTATCCACGGCGGATATAACCCCAAAATGTACTACCCCTGCTGGTATACGGAGCAGTCGGCCGTTTTCTGGAAGGACTTTTTGCGCGTTGACCCCGGCGTGGACATCGTTCTCGAAAATGTGCTGGAAGAGGAGCCGGAGTATCTGTTGGATATTGTCCGCGCTGCAGATCATCCGCGGCTGGGACTTTGTCTCGACATCGGCCACGCGAACGCTTATTCCACCGTTCCAGCAGTTGAATGGCTCGAGCGCTTCGCGCCGTATCTCCGGCATTTTCATCTGCACAACAACGACGGCAACTGCGACGCCCACGCGCCGCTCGACGAGGGAAGTATCCCGATGAAGGAGTTTTTGGAGAAAGCGCTCGCGCTCTGCCCCGGCGCGACATTCACGCTGGAACTGCCGGAGGACACCGCGCGCGGCGCGCTCTGGCTCGAAGAAAACGGTTTTATTCCCAAGGAGACAAACGCATGACACTCAAAGAATGGACAGCGAAGATCACACCGCCGGACGAGTCGGCTATGGAAGAGGCGCGCCGCCGTCAGGCGCAGCTTGCCAAGCCCCCCGGCAGTCTTGGACGGCTTGAGGAGCTCTCCGTGCAGCTCGCCGGGATCACCGGGCGCGTACATAATAAAATGGAAAAGAAGCATCTTCTCGTTTTCGCCGCGGATAACGGCGTCGTGGATGAGGGGGTGTCGAGCGCGCCGCGCTCCGTGACGCTCTCGCAGACGATCAATCTGACGCGCGGCAAGACCGGCGCGGCAACGCTCTGCAAGCACTTTGGCTGCGGTATCACCGTCTGCGATGTCGGCGTCGCGGCGGATATCCGCGAAAAGGCGGTGCTATGCCGCAAGATCGCCTACGGCACGAAGAACATTGCCCGCGAGGCCGCCATGACGCGCGGGGAATGCGAGCGCGCGGTGCTCACCGGCATCAAGCTCGCCGCCGAAACGGATGCGGATGTGCTCGGCGTCGGCGAGATGGGCATTGGCAATACGACAACGTCCTCCGCCGTGCTCGCGGTGCTGCTGGGCGCGGATGTGGAGGCCGTCACAGGCCGCGGCGGCGGCGTGACGGATGAGGCATTTGCAAAGAAAAAGACCGTCATTCAAAAGGCGATAGAGATCAACGCGCCGGACAAGTCCGACGCGCTTGATGTGCTCGCAAAGGTCGGTGGGTTTGATCTCGCCGCCATGTGCGGCGCATTCCTCGGCGCGGCGGCGACGCGCCGCCCTGTCGTGATCGACGGGCTCATCTCCGCCGTGGCGGCGCTCTGTGCCTGCCGCATCTGCCCGGACGTGCGCGCGTATCTCGTGCCGAGCCACGCCTCCTATGAGATCGGATATAAGCTTGCCATGAACGAAATGGGGCTGGAGCCGATGCTCCTGCTCGGCATGCGCCTCGGCGAGGGGAGCGGCTGCCCGCTCGCCTTCGAGGTGCTGGACGCCGCCTGTGCCATCATCAACGATATGGCGACGTTCGATGAGGCCGGCATTGACGACGGCTACCTTGACGAAATTCGTGAGGGCGATAAATTCACCGTGGAGGGTACGCGATGAAGGCATTCATCTCTGGCGGCGCGAAAAACGGAAAAACGACGCTCGGACAGGATCTCGCCGTGCATCTTGCCGCAGGCGGGACGCATTACTATATTGCCACCATGATCTCCGCCGACGCCGAGGACGATGAGCGCATCCGCCGCCATATTGCCGACCGTGCGGGGATGGGCTTTGAAACGATCGAATGCCCGCGGCATATCCTCTCGTGTCTCGATACCGCCGACAAGAACGGTGTATTTCTGCTCGACAGCGTCACGGCGCTGCTGCAAAACGAGATATTCCCGCAGGAGAAAGACTACGCGCTCGATCTCCCGGCGGCGGAGCGGTGCGCGCAGGAACTTTTGGCGTTTGTCCGCTCGGTGCACAGCGCCGTGCTCATAAGCGACTATATTTTCTCGGATGCCGGGGATTATGACCCCATGACCGAGCAGTACCGCCGCGCTCTTGCCGGGCTCGACCGGATGCTCGCGCGCGAGTGCGATACGGTCGTAGAGCTCGCCGCCGGGCGGCGCATCGTCCATAAGGGGGTGCTCCCGTTTTGAAAAAGTATCTGCACGCTCTGGCCATGTGCCGGAGCATGTTCTGCGCGATCCCGTGCCTTTCTCGTGTGTGGGACGAGGAGGCGCGCAATAAAATGCTTCTGTTCCTGCCCGTTGTCGGGCTGGAGATCGGCGCGATCTGGGCGCTTCTTGCGTGGCTCTGCCGGTATCTGGCGCTTCCGGCGTCCGTATATGGCGTCGTGCTCGGCGCGTACCCGTTTCTTGTGACGGGCTTCATCCATCTCGACGGCTTCATGGACGTGACCGACGCCGTGCGTTCCTGCCGCGATCTCGCGCGGCGGCGCGAAATACTCAAGGACTCGCACGTCGGCAGCTTTGCCGTCATTGGTATTGTGCTGCTCGCGCTGTGCCAGACGGCGCTCTTCGCCTCGGCGAAGGAGACGGCCAGCCTCTGGACGCTTTTTCTGCTCCCGGCGGTCAGCCGGTGCGGCTCGGCGCTCGCCGTAACGGCGCTGCGCCCCATGTCCACAAGCCAGTACGCCGCACAGAAAAAGCCGAAGTCGCATATCGTTGCCCTCTGCGGGCAGCTCGCGGTATACCTCGCGACGGGCTTTCTTGCCGGGTGGAAAACCGGCCTCGCGCTCTGCGGCTGTCTCGCCGGGTACGCGCTCGCGCTTTATAAGGCGTTCCGCTCGCTCGACGGCATGAACGGCGACATTTCCGGCTACGCGCTCACGCTCTCGGAGCTCTGCGGCGCGGCGGTCTGGGCGCTCATTTAAAGGGAAAGGAGAAACACCATGGTTTTTATTTTCGGCGGCGCCTATCAGGGCAAGACCGATTTTGCGAAAGAGACCTTTTCTCTGGCGGAAGAGGATATCTTCGTCTGCTCCGGCACGGAGATCGATTTCTCCCGCCGGTGTGTGGATAGCATCGAAAACTTCACGCTGGCCTGCACCCGCGCGGGGATCGACCCGGTCGAGTATTTTAGCGCGCGCAAAGAGGACTGGAAGGACAGTATTCTGATTTGCCGGGACATGTTCTGCGGCGTTGTGCCGATGGGCGCGGAAACGCGCGCGTGGCGGCAGGACACCGGCCGTCTCACGCAGTATTTAAGCCGCGAGGCTGAGCGCGTGAGCCGCATTTTCTGCGGTCTGGAGCAGCGGCTGAAATGAAAATTCTCCTGCTGCGCCATGGGCTCACCGAGGCGAACGAAAAGCATCTCTACTGCGGCAGTACCGATCTGCCGCTCTCTCCGGCGGGGCGCGCTGCGCTGCGGCGCATCGAGCCGCCCGCGCCGGGCACACGGTTCATCACAAGCGGCATGCGCCGCTGCAACGAAACGCTCGAAGCGCTTTTCGGCGCGGTGCCCTATGAGATCGAACCAGATTTTCGGGAGATCGATTTCGGCGACTTTGAAATGAAGAGCTACGAAATGCTGAAAGACGATAGCACATATCAGGCGTGGCTCACCGGCGATAACGAGAAAAATATCCCCCCGCACGGTGAGAGCGGCGAGCATATGACGGCTCGTGCCCTTGCCGCTTTTGCACGCGTGCAGAAAGCCGGACGTGACGCCGTGATCGTGACGCATGGCGGTGTGATCGCGGCCATCATGGCGTACCTGTTTCCAGAGGGGAAAAATCGCTACGAATGGCAAAGCCCGAACGGCGGCGGCTACGTGATCGAAAACGGGCAATATACACCGTTTTCTCCGTGCGGAGAGGCAAAAAGCCGTTGAAAGCGCGCTTTTTTGCCTGTATAATGAAGCTGCTATGAACGTTTATGTGCTAAACATCGCGCCGCTGCGCGGCCGCGAGCGGGAAGCGCTTGCTCTCCTTTCGGAGGAGCGCCGGGAAAAGGCGCTGCGCATCTGCCGGGAGGATGCACGGCTGCGGAGCATCGGCGCGGGTCTTCTGCTGCGCGAGGCAGGGATCGCCCCGCCGTTTTCCTACGGCGGGCACGGAAAGCCATACATTCCCGGCGGTGTGCATTTTTCGCTCACGCACAGCGGAGAGCTTTGTGTGCTTGCCGTGTGTGAGACTTCGGTAGGGCTGGACGCCGAAAAAATCGCGCCCGTGCGCCGCGCCGCGGCGCGCGCTCTTACGAGCGAGGAGCGCGATTTTATGGAGGTCGACCCGGAGCGGCGGTTTGCCTATCTCTGGACGCGCAAGGAGGCCACGCTCAAATGCACCGGCGCGGGGCTCTCGCAGCCCATGAACACCTTTTCCGTGCTGGGAGATGCGGCCATTCTGGACGGCGAGACGCTCTCGCTCTATACCGTGGAATACGGCGATTATATGCTATCAACGGCGGTTTCGGCGCCTTCGGCGGCCTTCGTGCCGCGGCGCGTCGATGCGGCGGAGCTTCTGTAAGGAGGATATGCTATGGAACTGAGAGAAACCGGAAAGATCGGCGCAGCCGCTGTGCTGCTCTGGCCGGACGACGGCATGGACGCCGCGGCATTTGCCCCGGTTGTGCACACGCTGGAGAAAACCTGCCGTGTGCTCGTTCCCGTTTTCACGCCGGAAGAGCTGTTCTCTGCGCGTGTCGCCGCCGTAGAGAGCGCCCTGCTCACCGGGTACGACGGGCGCATCTGGGGTGCTTACGGGCTGCGCAGCGGCGGAAGCGCGCTTCTCTCGCTGCTTGCGGGTGGCAAAGTGCGCGTGCGTACGGCCATTGTCGAAGGTGCGGTGACGGTTCCGGCGCAGGGGCTCTCGGCGTATTCCGGCACACTCGTCCATTGGAAGGGGAGCAAGGATAAAGGCGCGGGAAAATCGTGGGAGGCGCTGCATAAGGCGTTCCCGGCGCTGCGCTCGCTCACGCTGCGAAAGCTCAAAGCGGGGCAGAACTTCGTATCCATCCGCCCGGACATCATGACAAAGCGGCTTTTGAAAGCCTTCGGCAGCGCGGGAACCGTCCGGGTGAGCACGCTTGTGCCGCACAGCGCCGCGCGCGTCTGGCGGCAGCTCAACCGCCGCCCGGCGGGGAGGGCGCTCGGACGGCTTCAAACGATGCAGCCGCTCCGCCGCACCGACGAGGATCGGACACAGATCATCGAGGGTGCAGCGAAGGGCGTTCCGCTCTGGAGCCACATGACCCGCGTGGAGCCGTGCGGCGAGTATGGCGCGGTGTGCGTCGATCAGGTGGAGATTTCCGCGGGAAAGCTCACCCCGGCGGCCATGCGTGTCGCGGAAATCTATCTGAAAGCCGTGCAGAAGAGCAGAAACCGCCAAATGCGAAAAGAGTGACGGATTATAAAAAAATCGGAAACAGATGCCCTGTTTCCGATTTTTTTGCGAAATTTGTTCATTTACCTATTGAATGTTCGGCTCCTGTGGATTATAATCTTAAATGTCGAATAAATAACAAACCCACATAGGAGGAACCGGATAAATGGCAGAACGGGAAACCGAAGACCGTCGAGTACGGAAAACAAAAAAACAGCTTCGCGGCGCGCTCACGTCGCTGCTTCTCGAAAAGGATATCAGCCGCGTAACGGTGCGCGACGTGGCGGATCTCGCGGACGTGAACCGCGGCACCTTCTACGCGCACTACAGTGACGTCTACGATCTTCTTCACCAGCTGGAGGACGATCTCCTGCGCCGTCTGGACGATGTCGGCAGCCGCCACAACGCCCGCCAGTCGGACGGGAAAACTTTCCGGTACCTGACCGATCTTTTCACGCTCGCGAGCGAGTATTCGGACATTTTCTATACGCTCTATTGCCGCAGCGGAGATTCCGAATTCCAGGATAAGATCTTCAATAAGCTCAAGTACCAGTATCTTTATGAGTTCCTGTCCATCTTCGGCGGGAGCGAATCCGAAAAGCTGGATTACTGCGCCTCGTTCATCGTGGCCGGTATGTGCACGCTTGCCAAGGTGTGGATCGAAAACGGCATGCGCGAGACGCCGGAGGAAATGGCGCGTCTCGGCGGCGCATTCGTGATGCACGGCGTCGAAATGCTCCAGTAATCCGGGCATGGTACACATTCTGGAAGCGGGCATGCTTGTCTGCTTCGGGCTTTCGTGGCCGTTCAATATCGCAAAGTCCCTTCGCTCCCGCACGGCGAGGGGGAAGAGCATCGCATTTGAGGTGCTCATCATTGTGGGCTATCTCTGCGGCCTGATCGGGAAATTCATCCTCGGCGATCTGAGCTACGTGGTGTTTTTCTACATTGCCGACATTCTCATGGTCGCGACGGATCTCGGCCTGACGCTCCGCAACCGCCGTCTCGACCGCGAGCGCGACGGCTGACTTTCCCTGCACTATAAACACAGAAAACCGGAGAAATGCCGTATGAAAGGCACTTTTCCGGTTTTTTATATAAAAATGTAAGAATAAATACCGTCTTGTTGTAAAATGTGGAACGGTATGGTATTATTTTCATGAGCCTAAGCGTTCCGGCGGGGAAAGCAAAAGGTCCCGCCGATAGGCGGGACCTTTTGCTTTCACACACTGTGAATCCGCAACTCAATGCGGTAAGGGCGCAGAACGCTTATTTGAACTTGTAGTGTAATCCCAAGTGGTAGTCGGGATCACTTATATTTTTAGCAGATTTTTGGAATTTGTCAATAGAGGAGAATGCAAAATGGAAGAGAAAGAGACGATCCGGCGAAATCCTCCGTATTATCTCGGCCTTGACGTAGGTACAAATTCCGTTGGTTGGGCAGTAACTGACCCGGAGTATAACGTCTTGCGCTTTAAGGGAAATTCCATGTGGGGTGCAAGACTGTTTGATGAGGCCAAACCGGCGGCAGACCGGCGCGCAGCCAGAGTTGCCCGCCGGCGTTTGGAACGGCGGAAGCAGCGGCTCTTGTATCTGGAAGAGCTTTTCTCCGCAGAGATCGGAAAGACCGATCCGCTTTTTTTCCGTCGGCTGCACGAGAGCGCCCTGTTCCCGGAAGATAAGACGTCCGGCATCGGGAAATATACGCTTTTCAATGATCCCAATTTCACCGATCGGGATTATTTGCGCCGATATCCTACGGTGTACCATCTGCGCAGCGAGTTGGTGCATTCTTCTGCGCCCCATGATCCGAGACTCGTTTTTTTGGCACTTCATCACATTATCAAGCGTCGCGGCCATTTCCTCTATGAAACGTCGGAGAATGGCGATGAATGTCTGACGGTGGACGCCGCAATGAAGGAACTAAAAAAATATCTGGCAGAGGAAATGGAGATCGACTTTACACCGGATGCCAGTTTTGCTGCACTTCTTTCGGATCGAGACCTGCGCATCTCGCAGAAAAAGATGGCGCTGCGTGCGGCGCTGGGTGCATCGGTTATGACGGATGAAAGCGGAGCGGATATAAAAGCCATAGCCGACCTTCTGGCCGGGGCAAAAGTAAAGCTTGCTGCCATTTACGATGATCCGGAGCTGAAGGACGCGGAACCGGCAAGCATTGCGCTGAGCGACGATCTGGATGCGGTGTTCGAGACCCTCTCGGCGGCTCTTGGCGAACGGGTGGAACTGCTGCTCGTTGCAAAGAAGGTTTTTGATGCGGCGCGCTTGTCGGAAATGCGCGGCGGCGAAGCGTATCTCTGCGATGCGAAGGTTCGTCAATATGAGAAAAACCATGCCGATCTCCGCATTTTGAAAGCCTATGTAAGAGAAGCGGTACCGGACAAATACCGAAGCATATTCTATAAAAGTACGAAGTATCCCAATAATTATGCCGCATACAGCCGCCATCGTTCAGAGAGCGGCGATAAAACCTGCAAGCAGGAGGATTTCTGCGCCTTTTTGAAGTCTGTGCTGCCAAAACCGGCGGCGGAGCATCCGTTCGCGCCGCTGTATGCGCAGATTGAGGAGAAAACCTTTCTGCCGAGACTTACCGGCAGTGAAAACGGGATTATCCCGTATCAGCTCCACCGGCAGGAACTGCGAAAAATATTGGATAATGCATCGGTGTATCTGCCATTTTTGCTGGAAGAGGACGGGGAGGGGATTTCTGTCCGTGAAAAGATTGAAGCGGTATTTTCTTTCCGCGTGCCATACTACGTCGGGCCGATGAAGGGCCATTGGGCAGAGCGGACGGAAGACGCGAAGCAAGCCGGAGAAAAGGTCTATCCGTGGAATTTTGAAAAAGTTGTGGACTTGGATGCGAGCGCGGCGGCCTTTTTGAAAAACCTGATTGGGAAATGCACCTATACCGGCGCGCCGGTACTGCCGAAGGACTCCCTGCTGTACAGCGAATTCATGCTTCTCAATGAGCTGAATCCGCTGCGGGTAAACGGAAAGGAACTCCCTGTCAGCATAAAGGAGCAGCTCATCGAGGATCTCTTTAAAAAGGAAAACCGTCGCGTAACGAAAAAGCGCATTTTGGATTATTTGGTCATGCATGGGTATGCTGCCAAGACCGACGAGGTCAGCGGCATTGACGATCCGATAAAGACCCGCTTGAGATCATACCATGATTTTGCGCCGCTGCTTCCCAAGCTCGGCAAAGAGGCAGTCGAGAAGATCATAGAAGCAACGCTTGTTTATAGCGACGACAAGCGTATGCTGCGGCGATGGCTGAAGAAAAACTATCCCGTGCTCACAGAGGATGAAATGCGAAGCATATGCCGTCTGAAATACGCGGATTGGGGCCGCCTTTCCCAAGAGTTCCTTACGGAGCTATATTCTGCCGCCGATGAGCAGGGAGAGGCTCAGAACATCATAGGTTTTTTGCGGAATACGAATCTCAATCTCATGCAGCTGCTCAATGATCCCCAATATGGAAATCTGGCGGCTGCAGCGGAAGAGCGGCGCCGCAGCCGCTTTGGAAGCGACAGTCTGCGCTCTCAACTGGATGAAATGTATATTTCTCCGGCGGTTCGCCGCAGCATCTGGCAGACGCTGAAGATCACCGAGGAAATCGCGCATATCCGCGGCGGTGCACCGGAGAAAATATTTGTTGAGGTAGCCCGCGGCGAAGACGCGGCGAAAAAGGGAAAGCGGACAAAATCGAGAAAAGAGCAGCTGCTGGAGCTTTATAAAGCCTGTGGGGAGGATAGCGGCAAACTTTACGATCAATTGGCGGCAACGGACGAGAACAACCTGCGGAAAGACAAGCTGTTCCTTTACTATACACAGTTCGGAAAATGCATGTATTCCGGTGAGCCGATCGATCTGGAAACGGCGCTGCACGATGACGAAACCTATGATATCGACCACATCTTCCCGCGTTCCCGCATCAAGGACGACAGCATCGATAACCGTGTGCTGGTCAAGAGCGTCCTCAACCGCGAAAAGACGAACACGTATCCCATTTCCCAGGACATCCGCGGGAAAATGTATTCGTTCTGGAGCGCGCTGCATGAACAGCATATGATCTCTGATAAAAAGTTCGACCGCCTGAAACGGAATACGGAGCTGACGGATGAGGAACTGGCGTCCTTTGTACAGCGCCAACTGACGGAAACGCAGCAGTCTACCAAGGCGCTTGCCCAGCTTTTACAGGAACGGTACCCGGAGTCGAAGATCGTATACTCCAAGGCGGGCAATGTTTCGGAGTTCCGGCAGAAGTATGAAATGCTCAAATGCCGCGAGGTGAACGACCTGCACCACGCCAAAGACGCCTATCTGAACATTGTTGTCGGCAACGTGTACAAGACAAAATTCACCGACCGGTTTTTCCTGAACATCCGAAAGGAAAACTACAGCCTGAATGCGGTCTTTGACCGGGATACGCCGGGCGCGTGGAAAAAGGACGAGAGCATTGTCACGGTGAAAAAGTACATGGCAAAGAATAACCCCATCATCACCCGTATGCCGAGGGAGGAGAAGGGGCAGCTCTTCAATCTGAATATCATGCCTGCCGGACAGGGACAGCTTCCGATCAAAGCCGGAAAAGCCATTGAAAAATATGGCGGCTACAACAAGTTGACCGGCTCGTATTACTGCGTTGTGGAACATACGGAAAAGAAAAAGCGTGTTCGTTCGATCGAAACGGTGCTGCTGTATGCCCGTGGACTGTATGAGAGCGATCCGGTAAAGTATTGCCGTGAGATACTTGGCCTCGTTGATCCGGTGATCGTTGTGCCAAAGATCCGAATAAACGCCCTTTTGAAACTGGACGGTTTCCCTCTGTACCCGTCCGGAAGAACTGGGGACAGAATTATTTGCAAACACGCCTACCAGCTTGCCATTGACGGCGAAAAAGAGCACTATATTCGTGATCTGGCAAAGTACATTGAACGCTGCGCTAAGGCCGAGCTTCCGGTAACCCCTTATGACAAAATCGATGTGGAGGAGAACGTTGCGCTTTACTGCTGGTTTATGGAAAAATTTGAAAACAGCGCATATGGGAAACTCATGCCGGCTCTCCTTGCCAATCTGAAAGCAAGTGCTGAGACGTTTAAAAACATGAGCGTTCTTTCACAGGCAAAGACGCTGATGGAGATTCTGAAAGCGTTTAAATGCGATGCGCAAAGCTCAAATTTAAAGGAACTCTGCGGCAAAGGGGTTGTCGGGAAGATCCTGAAAAATACTTCTCTGCAAGGCTTACAATCGGCATATCTCATTCATCAGTCGCCGACCGGCCTGTACGAGTACCGTACCGATCTCCTGCACTGAAAAGTCATGAGTTGGCGTGTCGTAACGGTATCCAGCCTGTCGAAGCTGGACTATAAAATGGATTATCTCGTCGTGCGAAATGCCGATGGAGTAAAGCGCATTCACTTGAGCGAGATATCCGTTTTGATGATCGAGTCGACAGCAGTTTCGCTGACGGCATATCTGCTTTGCGAACTGAATAAGCGAAAGATCGACGTGATCTTTTGTGATGAGCGCCGTCTGCCTTACGGAATGCTTCTGCCGCTCCACGGCAGCCATAATGCCAGCTTGAAGCTCCGCGAACAAATACAGTGGACGGAATCGGCTAAGGCGGCTCTGTGGGCGGAGATCGTCCGGGAGAAGATCGTCGGCCAGATCGCTGTGTTGGAATCGGAAAACTGCACGGAGGCTTCATCGCTTCTGTGCGGTTATCTGGAGAAAGTGCAGCCGGGCGATGCAACAAACCGCGAGGGACACGCGGCCAAGGTCTATTTCAATGCACTTTTCGGAAAGGCGTTTTCCAGAGAGCAGGAAAACGCATGGAATGCCGCGCTTGATTACGGATACAGCATCGTCCT
>CAKTBC010000009.1 GCA_934533005.1 uncultured Oscillospiraceae bacterium
TTGCCGTCCGAGAGATCGACGAGCTCGTCGTTCAGGCGCACCATGCCCGCAACGCTCAGGGAGTTGGACATCGCGCCATAGATGAAATCGCCATCGGTGACGCCCTGCTCGTGCTCGATGACGGCTTTGTAGCTCTTGATGGTGGAGAGCGCGTTCAGCCCGCCGAGCACATACGCGAGATGGCCGAGCGTGCGCTTGAGCTCCTGGTCGGTTTTGTAGCTCACCTCGGTGAAGGCGCCGAACGCTGCGATGTACGTGAAGAAGCCGACGCCGTCCATCTCGCCGACATCGTAGTGCAGCGGCTTTCCGGCGAGGATCATCTCGGCAGCGCGCCCCGGCTGGCGCATCGGGAGGCCGAGCGTGTTCGCCACATCGTTCGCGGTGCCCATCGGGATATAGCCGAGCTTTGGGCGCTTTTCCTCCGGCAGCGTCATGAGGCCCGCGATCGTGTCGGAGAGCGTGCCATCACCGCCGAGACAGACGAGCCGCTCATAGTTCGCGGCGTTCTCCGCAACGATCTTTGACGCCGTCCCCGGCGCGGTCGTATAAAATACGGTCGGGCAGTAGCCGTTCACAGCGAACGTGGAAACCGCCGTGCCGAGATTGAGATCGGACATCGACCGCCCGGCGGCGGGATTCACCAGCATCATTAAGGACTTGGCCATAGCATATACCTCGCAAAAGTTGTTCTTTTATGTGCTCGTAGGGGCGCCGCTTGCGACGCCCTTTCTACTTATAATAATAGTATAATCTCTTTGAGTATAATAATAGTATAATCTCTTTGCGAAATCTTTATAATAGAAAAACGATGCGGCAGGAATCTGCCGCATCGTCCGGTTTTGAGGATTATTCGCTCAGCGCGTTCATCTTGGAAGCCATGCTGGACTTCTTGCGAGCTGCGTTGTTCTTGTGGAGCAGACCCTTGGACACCGCGCGGTCAACCGACTTGACAGCGGCTTTGTAGGCAGCCTCGGCGTTCTCCTTATTTCCTTCCGTCGCAGCGGCGTCAAACTTTTTGATCGTGGTCTTGAGCTCAGACTTGTCCGCCTTGTTGCGCTCGGCGCGAACACGGGAGACGAGAACCCTCTTGGCCGAAGACTTGATGTTGGCCATTCTTTAGCCACCTCCTCCATTCAATACTCCTGCGGATCGACGAACCCGCGTTTTGATATTATAAAGGAGGATTCCTGATTTTGCAAGCACTTTTTTCGTTTTCTCTGCAAAAATTTTGCATACTTTTGTGCCTCTTTCAAATACTGACCACAAGATATGGCACAGGAGGAAAATCTTTTGAAAAAATCTTTCCGAACCGACCTCGCGTGCGAGTCGCGCGACGTATGGACAAGAACCCGCGGCGCCGATCTCGAGGGCGTCTCGGCGCAGTCAGAGACGCGCGACGGTCTCGGCGTCGAAACCGTGGAGATATTGGACGAGGAAGCATCAAAAGAATTATGTAAACCAATCGGACGCTACACCACCATCTCGCTCGACGCTCTTGTCCGGCGCGAGGAGGATGCCTTCCGCCGCGCCTGCGGCGTGCTCGCGCGCGAGATCCGCACGCAGCTTTCTATGGAGCCGGACGAGAGCGTGCTCGTCGTCGGGCTCGGCAACCCGGATATTACGCCGGACGCCATTGGGCCGCTCACGGCGGAATGCGTGCTTGTCACGCGCCATTTGAAATCGCGCCTGCCGGAGGAGTTTGCTTCGTTCCGCCCCGTGAGCGTTTTCCGTACCGGTGTGCTCGGCACGACCGGCATCGAGAGCGCGGCGCTCGTCCGCGGCGTCGTGTCGCTTGTCCGACCGGACAGGGTGATCGCGGTGGACGCGCTTTGCGCGCGGGAGGCCGCGCGCCTCTGTCGCGCGGCGCAGGTGACGAACGCCGGCGTTGTTCCTGGCTCCGGTGTCGGCAACGCGCGCAGCGCTCTTACGGAAGAGACGCTCGGCGTCCCGGTCGTCGCTGTCGGCGTGCCGACGGTCGTTGATGCGCGCACGCTCTGCGCCGACCTATGCGGCGCGGAGACTGTTCTCCCGGAGGATACGGAGCTCTTCGTTACGCCGCGGGATATCGACAGCCGCGTGCGCGACAGCGCCCGCCTCGTCGGCTATTCGATCAATCTTGCGCTGCACGATGCGCTGACGATCGAGGATGTCGATATGTTTCTCGCCTGAGCTGGATCAATGTTTCACGTGAAACATGGTTTGCCGGCAAAAGCCGTCTCGACAGCGTTTCACGTGAAACAATGCCTGCCGCAGAAAAGCGCCGTAAAATGTTTCACGTGAAACAGTTGCAAAATGAGGAACGCATCATTATAATAAACGATGCTAAGAAAACAGAGACGAAAATCCGGCATTGGGAGGAGTAGAACCCCTCCCCTACAGGAGAAAGAATCATCGGACCGTAGGGGCGGGGCTCTGCTCCACCCGTGCTGGACTTCGAGAGACACAAAAGGGGGCAAAGAAATGGGCAAAGTGATCGCCGTCGCCAACCAGAAGGGTGGCGTCGGCAAAACGACAACGAGCGTAAATCTCACGGCAGCGCTGGCGAGACTCGGCAAAAAGACGCTGCTCGTGGACTTCGACCCGCAGGGCAACAGCACGTCCGGCATGGGCGTATCCAAGCGCAGCAACCCCACGGCGTATGACGTCGTAATGGGCAGCGCGAGTGCGGAGGACGCGGTCATCCGACTGCCGTACGGCTGGGTGCTGCCGTCGAACACCGACCTTTCGGGCGCGGAAGTCGAACTCGCCAACGTGGAACGGCGCGAATACCGCCTGCGCGAGGCCATCGACAGCATCCGGGACGACTTCGACTACATATTTATTGATTGTCCGCCGTCGCTGGGCATTCTGACGCTCAACGCCTTCACCGCGGCGGACAGCCTGCTCGTGCCGCTGCAATGCGAGTATTACGCGATGGAGGGCGTGGCCGATCTCACGACCTCGGTGAAGATCGCGAACCGGCGGCTGAACAAAAATCTCTATATTGAGGGTATACTGCTCACGATGTATGATAACCGCCTGAACTTCTCCACGCAGGTGGCCGAGGAGCTGCGGCGGTATTTCGGCGCGCGGGTGTACGATACGGTCATCCCGCGCAACGTCCGTCTGGCCGAGGCGCCGAGCCATGGCCGCCCGATCACAGAGTACGACGCCGGATCGAAAGGCGCGCGGGCGTATCTCGCCGCCGCTGAGGAATTTTTGCAGAGGCAGGGATGAAGATGGCAAAAGAAAAGACATCACGGCTCGGAACGGGGCTTTCCGCCCTGTTCGGCGAGGAGGAAAACGTCCTCGAAAACGAAACGGTGCAGACCCTGCCGATCTCGCGGGTCGAGCCGCGCAAGGATCAGCCGCGCCGGGAGTTTGACCCGGAGGCGATCGAGGAACTGGCGGCGTCCATCCGCGAGTACGGGCTCATCCAGCCCATCACGGTGCGCCCGCTGGACAAAGGGTACTATCAGATCATCGCCGGCGAGCGCCGGTGGCGCGCCTCCCGTGCCGCGGGGCTCAAGGAAGTGCCGGTGCGCATTTTAGAGGCGGATGACAAGCTCGCCATGGAGCTCGCGCTCGTGGAGAACCTGCAGCGCGAAGACCTGAACCCCATGGAAGAGGCCGCGGGTTATAAAAAGCTCATGGACGACTACGGTCTCACGCAGGAACAGGTCGCCTCGCGCGTGCAGAAGTCGCGCCCCGCGGTCACGAACGCGCTGCGGCTTTTATCGCTCGGCGAAACGCTGCAAAAGAAGGTCTCCGCCGGAAAGCTCTCCGCCGGGCACGCACGCGCCCTTCTGCCGCTCAGGACCGAGGAACTGCGCGAAAAGGCCGCCGCGGAGGTGGAATCGCGCGGCTTGAGCGTCCGGCAGACGGAAACGCTCGTCGCTTCCCTGCTCCGTCAGGCAGAGCAGCCGGAAAAGGAAGAGAAAAAGCCGCCGGTCGTGGACTACGTCCGCGAGGCGGAAAAAGCGCTCAGCGACGCGCTGGGCCGCGGCGTGAAGTTCCAGGGCGGACAGAAAAAGGGCCGTATCGCGCTGGAGTTTTATTCCGCAGACGACCGCGAGGCGCTCATGGAAGCGCTGAAGCATATGGACAAGCCCTGGAAAAAGAAATAATTTTGAGGAGAATATATCATGCTGGACATTCGTTTTATTCGTGAGAACCCGGAGCTCGTGCGCGAAAACATCCGCAAGAAGTTTCAGGATAAGAAGCTCCCCCTCGTCGACGAGGTGCTGGAGCTCGACGAAAAGCTGCGCGCGGCGAAGACCGAGGCCAACGAGCTCCGCGCCAACCGCAACGCCCTTTCCAAGAAGATCGGCATGCTGATGGGTCAGGCGAAGAAGGACCCCTCCAAGCTCGAGGAGGCCGAGAGCGTCAAGGCCGAGGTCGCGCGCGAGGCCGCGCGTCTTGCCGAGCTCGAAAAGCTTGAGCCGGAATGCGAGGCCGAGCTCAAAGAACGCATGATGGTCATCCCGCAGATGATCGACCCGAGCGTCCCCATCGGCCCGGACGACAGCTGCAACGTCGAGGTACAGCGCTTCGGCGAGGCGACCGTCCCCGATTTTGAAATTCCCTATCACACCGAGATCATGGAGAGCTTCAACGGCGTCGATCTGGACGCGGCGCGCCGCGTCTCCGGCAACGGCTTCTACTATCTTCGCGGCGATATTGCCCGCCTGCACTCCGCGGTGCTCGCGTATGCGCGCGATTTCATGATCGACAAGGGCTTTGTCTACTACATCCCCCCGTACATGATCCACGGCGACGTGGTGCAGGGCGTCATGTCCCAGACCGATATGGACGCCATGATGTACAAGATCGAGGGCGAGGATCTCTATCTCATCGGCACGAGCGAGCACTCCATGATCGGCTCGTTCATCGACCGCATCGTCCCGGAGAAGGAGCTCCCCATCACCTATACGAGCTATTCACCGTGCTTCCGCAAGGAAAAGGGTGCGCACGGCATCGAGGAGCGCGGCGTCTACCGCATCCACCAGTTTGAGAAGCAGGAGATGATCGTCGTCTGCAAGCCCGAGGAGAGCATGGAGTGGTACGAGAAAATGTGGCGCTACAGCGTGGAGCTGTTCCGCTCGCTCGAGATCCCGGTGCGTCAGCTCGAATGCTGCTCCGGCGACCTCGCCGATCTCAAGGTGAAGAGCTGCGATATCGAGGCGTGGAGCCCGCGCCAGCAGAAGTACTTTGAGGTATGCTCCTGCTCGAATCTCGGCGACGCGCAGGCGCGCCGCCTGAAGATCCGCGTCCGCGGCGAGGACGGCAAGCTCTATCTTGCGCACACGCTCAACAATACCGTCGTCGCGCCTCCGCGCATGCTCATCGCGTTCCTGGAGAACCACCTGCACGCCGACGGCAGCGTCGATATCCCCGAGGTGCTGCGTCCGTACATGGGCGGCAAGGATCATCTCGAAAAGAAGTAAAACGTAAAATTCCAACGGGAACAACCAATGGAAAACACCGTTCGTATCCGTATTCTGCGCTGCGGAACGATGACTCCCCCGGCGGCAGCGTATCCGGGCGTGCCGAAGCGGTACGTCCGGCGCGGCCGCGTCGAGCTGCCGGTGAGCGCGTTTCTCATCGAGGTGCCGGAGCATAAGCCGGTGCTCGTCGATACCGGCTGGGGACGCGCGATCAGCCCCGCGGGCGTATACGACCACGCCGCGGCGCGCGCGAAGCTCCCGCCGCGGCTTTGCGCCTACTGGCAGCCCGTCACGCCGCCGGGGTGGAGCGTGCGCGAGCAGCTGGAAAAGCTCGGCCTCTCCCCTGCCGATTTGGAAACGGTACTGCTCACGTCGCTGGAGCCGGATCATGTTGCGGGTGTGGATGAGGTGAGCGCCGCGCCCCGTATCGAGCTGCCGGAGCAGGAAAAGTACTGGACGCCGCGCACCGTGTACGCGCTGCGCCAGCCGCGCTCGCTCTGGGAGCATTTGCCGATCCGGCCGTTTTATTACCGCGGCGTGCCGGACGGGCCGTTCCGCCGGACATGGGATCTCCTCGGCGACGGGAGCATCCTCTGCATCAGCACCCCGGGATATACGGAGGGTGCGTGCGTCCTGCGCGTGAACTCGCCGAGCGGAAAGCATGTGCTCGTGCAGTCTTCCATCGCCGTATGCCGGGACATGCTCGGCACGGAAAACGTGCCGCTCGCGGGCTTCAACCGTGAATTTCAAAAGCGCTCGCTCGCGTGGCTTTCGGACGCGAGCCGCGAGGCGAACTGCGCCGCCGTCCTCTTCGGGCATGACCCGGAGGAAGCGCCGCGCGTGATCGAATTTTGAGGTGACAATGTGAAAGAAAAGCTGAAGGCTCTCTATGAAAAATACAAGGATCTCGTCCCCTACGTGTTCTTCGGCGTGCTGACGACGGTCGTAAACTATGTCTCCTACTGGCTGTTCGCGCATCCGCTCGGCTGCGGCACGGTGGTCAGCACCGCCGTCGCGTGGCTTTTGAGCGTGCTGTTCGCCTATGTGACGAACCGCCGCTGGGTGTTCCACAGCGAGGCAAAGGGCGCGAGCGAGATCGGCAAGGAATTTGCAGCGTTTTTCAGCGCCCGCCTGGGGACGGGGCTTTTGGATATGCTCATCATGTACCTGTGCGTCGATCTCCTCGGCTGGAACGACATGGTCATGAAGCTCGCCTCGAACGTCATCGTGGTCATTCTCAACTACATTCTGAGCAAGTTCTTCATCTTCAAGAAAAAAGAAAAATGAGGCGCGAAAGCGCCGGAAAGCAAAAAAGCTCCATCCAAACGGATGGAGCTTTTCGTATACAGTAGACCGGGTGATCAGCGCTTGCTGAACTGCGGAGCGCGGCGGGCGGCCTTGAGACCGTACTTCTTACGCTCTTTCATGCGCGGATCGCGGGTGAGATAACCGGCGGCCTTGAGCGTGCCGCGGTAGTTCTCGTCGACCTTGAGCAGGGCGCGGGCGATGCCGTGACGGATCGCGCCGGCCTGGCCGGTCATGCCGCCGCCGGCGACGGTGGCTTCCACGTCAAACTTCTCGACCGTCTCGGTGGCGGCGAGAGGCTGGCGGACGATGAGCTTCAGGGTCTCGAGACCGAAGTACTCGTCCAGCGTGCGGCCGTTGATGGTGATGCTGCCGGTGCCGTTGGGGATGAGGTGAACACGGGCGGTGGAGGATTTCCGACGGCCGGTGCCGTAAGCGTAGGGACGCTTGCTCTGATAGGTAGCCATTCTAAAATTTCCTCCTTTCCTTATTCGACCGTCCAGACTTCGGGCTTCTGCGCGGCGTGCTTGTGCTCATTGCCGGCAAAGACCTTCAGACGACGGAGCTGCCATTTCTGGGTGGGGTTCTTCGCCAGCATGCCGCGGACGGCGAGCGTCATGGCGAGCGTGGGGCGGGTCGCCATCAGGCGATCGTAACGGGTCTCCTTGAGACCGCCGGCGTAACCGGAGTGGGTGCGGTAGTACTTCTGGGTGAGCTTGTTGCCGGTGAGAACGGCGTCCTTCGCGTTGATGATGATGACGAAATCACCACAGTCAACGTGCGGCGTGTAGTCGACCTTGCGCTTGCCGCGCAGCAGGTCGGCGGCGAGAGCGGCGGTCTTGCCCAGGGGCTTGCCGGCCGCATCGAGAACGTACCACTTGCGGACGACGTCCTCTTTTCTGACCATCGTAGTGGACATTGATGTGCCTCCAATATCATTGTTTTTTCTTGCTTTTTCAAGGCGCGGCGGGTACAATATACCCTCCAGACGCGCTCTATTTTTATAGCACAGCGCTCCTTCGGTGTCAACCCCCGTTTTCCGAAATTTTTATTTATCACAAGACAAGCTCGCAAATGCTCCGTTTTGCTTGCAAATGCTTCGTTTTCCTCCGTTTCGATTTTTAATTTTTGAGGTGCGAATTATGGATTCTCTCAATGCATTTACCGGCGTTGTGCGCCGGTGTGTGGACGATTACGGAATGATCGCCCCGGGCGACCGCATCGCCGTGGGCATTTCCGGCGGCAAGGACTCGCTTGTGCTGCTCGCCTCGCTCGCGTATCTGCGGCGGTATTACCCCGCGCCGTTTGAGCTGGAGGGCATCACAATCGACACCGGCTTCCCCGGCATGGACTTTTCCGGCGTGGAAAAGATGTGCGAAGAGCTCGGCGTGCCGTATACCCGCGTCCCGACCGACATCCGCGAGATCGTGTTCGACGCGCGGCAGGAGGAGAATCCGTGCTCGCTCTGCTCCAAAATGCGCCGCGGCGCGCTCAACACCACGATGAAGGAGCACGGCTGCAACAAGCTCGCGCTCGGCCACCATTTTGACGACGCGGTGGAGACGTTCATGATGTCGCTTGTGTTCGAGGGGCGGCTCAACTGCTTCAAGCCGGTGACGTATATGTCCCGCGCGGACGTGACGCAGATCCGCCCGCTGCTGTACATCGGCGAGCAGCGCAGCGCAAATCTCGCCAGGCAGCTCGAGCTGCCGGTCGTGAAGAGCACCTGCCCGATGGACCACACGTCCAAGCGGCAGGAGATCAAGGATCTGCTCACGACGCTCTCGGTGCAGTACCCGGATCTGCGCAGCAAGGTGTTCGGCGCGATGCAGCGCCTGCCGCTCGACGGCTGGGGCCCCACGCCGCACGAGCGCATCAAAACGCGCGAACGGAAAAAAGAGGAATAACCGCGCGGCGCATATAATATAATAGTATAGGGAAGTATGCCCTCCCGGCTGCCGGGAGGGCATATAATTTCGATGGGCGGAGCAAGCCCCGACCCTACGGACGCAATTTGGACATTCTTGTAGGGGCGGGGCTCTGCTCCGCCCGCCGGGAGAGAACCTCTCAGTCCGCGGCGGTGCCGCTGCCGGCTCTTCGGAAAGGCGAGCCAAGTAAGCTTTTCGCAACCCCACTTGCCTCTCACTCTGGGAGAGGTGGCGCGGCGCGCAGCGCCGTGACGGAGAGGGTTCCTCGTAAGCAATCACTACCTGTACAAAATCCACAGACCTGTTAAAGTTACAAATAATAAAAATTACGTAAACCTATGGAAAAATCCCCCGGCATGGTGTAGAATGATAAAACCATAGTTGGATAACCACGCCCATGTAAAGAAAAACCCTGTTCCAGCACAGCAAGAATCCATATACTGTCTCCCAAATTCGTCCGATGAAGCGGGAGATGCAAGTTAAGACAGGAGGACCGTATGAAAAAGAGGAATCTGATCGCCCTGCTGATGGCAGTATGCATGATGTTTTCCCTGCTCCCGGTGAACGCGATCGCCGTTGGCGATGAGGAAAGCGTCCCGGCAGCGGAAACGCTTCTTTCTGAAAAGGAAAACGAGCCCGCCCCGACCGAAGCGTCCGCCAAGAGCGAGCCGTCGGCCAAGGACGAGCCCGCCAAGGACGCGGACTCTGCCAAGGCTGAGCCGTCCACGAAGGACAAGCAGCCCGCGAAGGGCGAAGACCCCGCGAAGGGTGAAGATCCCGCGAAGGGTGAAGACCCCGCGAAGGGTGAAGACCCCGCGAAGGGCGAAGACCCCGCGAAGGGCGAAGACCCCGCCAAGGGCGAAGACCCCGCGAAGGGTGAAGACCCCGCCGAGGGCGAAGACCCCGCCGAGGGTGAAGACCCCGTGGACGGCGAAGACTCCGCCAAGGGCGAAGACTCCGCCGAGGGCGAAGACTCCGCCGAGGGCGAAGAGCCCGTCGATGGCGAGGAGCCTGTCAAGGGCGAGGACTCCGGCATTGCGCTCATGATGATCAAGCCCGATCCGGAGACGGACGTCTATTATCGTACGTACGAGTTCTATTCGGGCGAAACGCTGCTTGCCAAGCAGATCGTTAAGGAGGGCGAAACGCTCCTGCGCCCCGCTGCGCCCGAAACGGATATCCATCATAAGTTCATCGGCTGGCAGACAGCCGATGGGAGCACCTTTAACGGCTTCGGCGCGGTGACCGGCATTTCCAAAACGGAGACCGTTACGCTCACCGCGGCCTTTGAAGAAGTATACTATGTGTTCTTTGTGGACAACGACGGAATTACCATAGCCACGGAATCCGGTGCGCCCGGCAAGGAGATCCCGGCCGACAAGTCCTTCCCGGTGGGCAAGGATCAGGCGCTGATCGGCTGGAAAACGGCAGACGACCAGATCGTTAGCTCTGTAACGTTGGGAACGGAAGATATTACGCTTACCGCCGAAGTCCATGAAGGCTTCTGGCTGATCTTTGATTCCCTGGGCGGCTCGTATGTCGAGCCGGAATTCTATGAAAAAGGCGTCGTTGCGAAGCCGAAATCACCGACCCGGAACGGCTGGGAGTTTGACGGATGGTATACCGACAAAGACCTGACGACCGCTGCGGATTTCAATACGATCCAGAGCAGCTGCACGCTTTATGCCAAGTGGAGGGCAACCCAGGCCTCCTATACCGTCATCCATTGGTGGGAGAATGCCAATGATGACGGCTATACATTCCATGAAAGCGAAAAAAGAACAGGCACTACCGGAGAACTGACCGCGGCGACAGCCAAAACGTATAACGTCACAGGTAAAGACGTTTTGGGGAATGATGCTACCGACCGGGTTTTTACCGCCAATACGATTGATCAGAAGACGATCGCCGGCGACGGTTCGACCATCGTCAATGTCTACTATGCGAGAAAATCTTATACTATAACATTCCAGGCAGAAGCCTACTTTAGCGGCTATGAAACTCTGAAAACAATCACGAAGAAGTGGGGAGCGGACATTCAGGCTTCCGACTGGTATACCTATGAAGGCGACAATAACTATTCCATTAGCGGCGGCGACGGGAAAATGATCGCCTTCCTGAGCACGATGCCCATGAAAGGTGCAACCCTGATCGCTAACGGAAACAGCGGTAAGAGCAATACCGCGACCTATTACGGGGAGACGCTCAACGGACAGGAGCCCGGAGCGGTGAGGGTAAACAGTCGCTGGTTCACGGTGCACCACGTGGATACTACGAAGGGTACCGCCAGTTATACGGTGGGAAACGAGGATCGGTATCCCATAAAAGGCTTTGAGCTCATCTCCGGTATGGGTACGCAGGTAGGCGATAAATACTCCAACGCCAAATTCTATTATCAGCGAGCCAGCTTCAATATAATCTACATCAATAACGGTCCGGAAGGGCAAAAGGAACAGCCCTATAAATATGGAGCAGACATTTCCGGCGCGGCGAAAGCATATGAGCCAACGCAACCGCCAGTTGGTATGGAGGGCTATCTTTTCGACGGGTGGTATGCTGACCCCGAAGGAACAACGCGCTATGAGTTCGCCGGTATGACCATGCCGGCTAACAATATCACTGTCTACGCCAACTGGGTCAAGCCGGTTCACACCGTGACCCTTTATGGGCCGGATAAAACCACTCCGGTCGGTACGATTGCAGATATCGCACACGGAACAAAAGCCAGCGAGGCAAAAATAAACAACTATGAGCCGGGAGAAGGCAAATTGTTCCTCGGCTGGGCGCAGATGGACGGCACGCCGTTCAGCTTCGACACGGAAATTTACCGTGACTACACGCTTTATGCCCTTGTGCGCAGCACGGATAAATTTACCGTTGCTTATAACGCCAACGGCGGCGAGGGAACCGCGCCGGCAGACCCCACGGAATATGCCGAGGGCGCAAAGGCCAAGATCCTCCCCGGCGATCGTCTGAAAGCTCCTGTGGGCAAGGTGTTCCTCGGCTGGAGCACTGACCCCGAAGCCACCGCGGCGGAGTATGCCCCCGGCGGTGAGCTGGTCATGAAAGCGGAGAACGTTACGCTCTACGCCATCTGGGGCGACAAGGTCCCCACCGTGACGCTGACCTACCACTCCAACTTCGGCACGGATATGACCAAAGAGCACGGAGGCACGCTCATCAACAACGCGAGCGTGAAGCTTCTGGGCCGCGATGCGTTTGAGCGCACCGGCTATACGCTTACCGGCTGGAACACCAAGGCGGACGGCACCGGCACCCTGTTCGGCACCAGCGCCAATGCCATGGTGGACGATGTCGACGGCAGCAATAACCACCTCTATGCCGTGTGGACGCCGAATGCGGATACCCCGTACACGGTCGAGTTCTATTATCAGAACGACGACGGCAAAACGTATCCTACGACTCCTACCCGCACCTTCTCCGACGGCACCGGCACGACCGGCACCACCGTCTCCGTCACCGCCGAGGACAAGGCGGATAAGGAGAACGGCAAGTATGTCTATGATGAATCCGCGGCCAACATCGAATCGGCGACGCTCGCCGGCGACGGCTCCACGGTGCTGAAGCTGTACTTCAAGCTCAACACCGTCTACTATCACGTCTTCCACTACCTCAAGGGAACGACTGTATCGGTCGCGGCCACCCAGTTCGGCGTAGGAACGATTGGCAAGACGGCCTCGGCGAAGCCGGTAACGAGCGGATTCCTCCCCGGCTTTGAAAATGCCAAGTTTGACAGCTCTGATCCTGCCAACAACAGCATCGTTCTCGTTCCCGACCCGAACAGCGAGCAGATCAACACGATCATCGTCTACTACACCGTCCCCCTGACGCTCACGGCGCAGGACGCGAGCAAGCCCTACGACGGCACGCCGCTCACGCAGCCGGACTTTGACATCACCGGTCTCGTCAACGGCGACACGAAGGAAAACTTCTCCCTCTCCATGACGGCGGAGAGCACCATCACCAACGCCGGCACGCAGCCCAACGTCATTAACCAGAACACCGTTGCCTACAGCAGAGACGGAAAGACCACCCTGCCCGGCTACTACACCGTAAAATACGAGCCCGGCATGCTGACGGTCAACAAGATCACCGCGAAGGTCACCGTCACCGTCACCGAGAAATCCGGCAGCGCCCCCTACGACGGCAAAGAGCACACCGTCTACGGCTATGAGACCATGACGGCGAATAACGATTTCTACGATGTCAAGACGAGCGTCACCGAGACGAGCACCGACGCCTGGACGGCGAAGGGCATCGACGTGGGCGAATACCCGGTCGGCATCGAGGCGAAGGACTTTAAGAATACCAACCCGAACTTCACGAACGTCGAGTTCGTGATCGTGGACGGCGCGCTCAAGATCGACCCGGTCACCGATAAGGTCATCGTTACGATCAAAGAGAACTCCGATACCGTCACCTATGACGGCAAGGAACACACCGTGAAGGGCTACAAGTCCATGACGGCGAATAACGATCTCTACGACGTGGCCACCAGTGTCAAGGCGACCGAGACGGCCGCATGGACGGCGACGGGCATCTATGTCGGCACGTACAATGTCGGCATCGAGCCCGGCGACTTCGAGAACACCAACCCGAACTTCACGAACGTCGAGTTCGTGATCGTGGACGGCGCGCTGACCATCACGGCGTCCGAGGAGGAAGTCACCGTCACCATCGTTGGCGGCACCGATACCGCCACCTATGACGGCGAAAAGCACAGCGTCGATGGCTACAAGATCGAGGACATCTCGAACAGCCTGTATAAGCCGGAAGATTTCCGCCTTGCTGAGGACGCAAGCGCCCATGCGGAAGGCACCGACGCAAACGATTACGCCATGGGTCTCACGTCCGGAAGCTTCGAGAATATCAACAAAAACTTCAGCAAGGTCACATTCGTTGTGACGGACGGCAAGCTCACCATTACGCCGCGCACCGTGACCCTGACGTCCGAAACGGCGAGCAAGCCCTACGACGGCACGCCGCTCACCCGCCCGAACGTCACCGGCGGGGATGGCTTCGTCACCGGCGAAGTGACCGACATCAAGGCCACCGGCAGCGTGACCTACGTGACCGAGGGTGAGGTAGAGAACACCATCACCTTCACCCCCGGCACGAGCTTCAAGGAGAGCAACTACACCATCATCAAGAACGAGGGCAAGCTCTCCATCACCGCACGGGCGAGCGATCCCATCACCATCACCACGCCGACCAGAGAGACGGTCTACGACGGCACGGCGCTGGTGGATCATCAGCACACCTACACCGGCACGCTGATGCCGGGCGATACGCTCGAGGTAACATACTCTTCCGGCAGCCAGCAGACCGACGTGGGCTCCTGCGATAACGCGATCGACGGCTACCGCATCGTCCGCACGGTGGACGGCGCAGAAAAGGATGTGACCGATAACTACGCCTTCGGCGTGACCGTGATCGGCACGCTGACTGTCAAGCCGCGCTCCGTGACCTTCACCGGCGAGAGCAAGACCCTCCCCTACAACGGCAAAATGCAGAGCATCGACGGCATCACGGATAGCGGCCTTGTGGAAAACCACACCTACGCGAGCCTGACCTACAAGGCGGAGGGCCAGAATGTCGGCAGCCATGAAGGCGCGTTCACCGGCGACGTGGTCATTAAAGACGCCGGCGGCAACGACGTTACGAAGAACTATGTCGTGACCAAGACGCCCGGCACGCTCATCATCACCAACGCGCAGTATGCCGTGACCTTCACCGGCGAGAGTGCGGAGAGAGTCTACAACGGCACCGAGCAGAGCATCGACGGCATCACGGCGACCGGCCTGCTGGCTGGCCATACCTACAAGGACCTGACCTACGTGGCCAAGGGCACTGAGAAGGGTGAGCACACCGGCGCGTTCAGCGGCACCGTGAAGATCTTTGACGCCGCCGGCACGGACGTTACGCAGAACTACGCCGTTACCGAGACGCCGGGCAAGCTGACCATCACGGCGGTGGAGGACGAAGTGGTCGTGACAATCACGGGCCACAAATCCACCGTGACGTATGACGGCACGGAGCATTCCGTCACCGGCTACGATGTGAGCATCAGCAACGAGCTCTATAAGGAAGCGTACTTCACCTTCAGCGGCGCCGATACGGCAGCGGGCACCAACGCGAACACCTACGCGATGGGTCTGAAGGAAGCGGACTTCACGAACGCCAGCGCGAACTTCACGAACGTCAGATTCATCGTGAACGACGGCGAGCTGGTCATCAATAAGCGCCCCGTGAAGGTCACCGCCAGAGAGCTGGAATACGCCTACAACTACGCGAGCCCCGTGGCGCACCCGGCAGACAGCGTTGTCCGCTGCACCATCGAAGCGCCGAACGGCGACAGAGGACTGCTCACGGGCGACACCCTGAATGTGACCGTGCTGTACGACGGCGAGTATCAGCAGACGCTGATCGGCGTTTACGCGGCGGTCGCGCAGGTCGCCGGTGCAACGATCACCAACGCCAAGGGCGATGTGACGGCGAACTACACAATCGAGAAGGAAGACAGCACCCTGACCATCACGGGCGACAACCCGCTCGATCCCGAGAAGAAGACCACGTCTACTACCGAGACCAACTACAACGTTGGCGACACGATCACCTACACCATCACGGTGAAGAACGTGAGCAACACCGAGGCCAAAAACGTCATCGTGACCGACGCCATGGCGGAGCTCCTGCCCGGCGAGGGCTACACGGTAAGCACGGATAAGCACACCGCGACGATTACCTCCATCCCGGCGGGCGGCACGGTGGTCGTGAACGCGAAGCACACCGTGACGGCCGAGGACGTGGAGAAGGCCGTTAAGGAGACCAAAGGCACCCTGACCAACGTTGCGAATATCACGTTCGGCGATTGGAGCGAGGACGTCGAGGGCGATCACGACAAGCTGAACGATACCTACGAGTACGTTGTCAACTACTACTGGTACAACTACGAGAACGAGGACGGCACGTTCGTTAAAGTGACCGAGAGCAAGACCGACTCTGCGAAGGTCGGCGCCGAGATCACCGAAACGCCCAAGACCGTCGAGGGCTACACGCCCGTGAACGCGGCGGCGAAGAAGCTCACCATGAGCGCGGACGAGAGCCGGAACGTGATCGAGTTCTTCTACTATAAGGATCTCGAGCTGACGGCGAACAGCGCCACCCATGTCTACAACGGCTCCGAGTGGACCGTGAGCGGCTTCACGGTTGCCGGTGAGAAAGAGATCGACGGCACGAAGATCGAGGCCGGCCTCTCTGCCATCACCGTCGGCGCGGCGGGCACCGACGTGGGCGAGTACCCTGCAAACTTCGCAGACGGCACCGTCGGCATGGTGGACTCGACCGGACGCTACATCGTTACCGCCGCGAACAACGGCAAGCTGGAGATCACCCCGATCACCGATAAGATCATCGTAACCATCAGGGGCAACACCGCTACCTTCCCCTATGACGGCAACGAGCACGTCGCCGAGGGCTACACCGCCGACGTGACCGACGATACGATCACCGTTAAGCTGAGCGGCAAGGCGAGAGTGACGGGCACCAACGCCGGCACCTACCCGATGGGTCTGACGAAGGAAGACTTCATCGTCACCTCCGGCAACTACGGCAATATCGAAGTCATCGTTGTGGACGGCTGGCTCAAGATCGACCCGGTCAGCGATAAGGTCACCGTCACCGTCATCGAGAACGGCGATACCGTCACCTATGACGGCAAGGAACACACCGTGAAGGGCTACAAGTCCATAACGGCGAATAACGATCTCTACGACGTGGCCGCCAGTGTCAAGGCGACCGAGACCACCGCCTGGACGGCGAAGGGCACCGACGCGGGCAAGTACCCGGTCGGCATCAAGGCGAAAGATTTTGAGAACATCAACACCAACTTCACGAACGTTGAGTTCGTGATCGTGGACGGCGAGCTCAAGATCGACCCGGTCACCGATAAGGTCACCGTCACCGTTACCGAGAACGGCGATGCCGTCACCTATGACGGCACGGAGCACTCCGTCAATGGCTACAAGTCCATAACGGCGAATAACGATCTCTACGACGTGGCCGCCAGTGTCCAGGCGACCGAGACCGCCGCCTGGACGGCGACGGGCACCGACGCGGGCGAATACCCGGTCGGCATCGAGGCGAAAGATTTTGAGAACATCAACACCAACTTCACGAACGTTGTGTTCGAGATCGCGGACGGCGAGCTCAAGATCGACCCGGTCACCGAGAAGGTCACCGTCACCGTCACCGAGAACGGCGCGACCGTCACCTACGACGGCGAAGAGCACACCGTGAAGGGCTACAAGTCCATAACGGCGAATAACGATCTCTACGATGTGACCGAGAGCGTCAAGGAGACCGAGACCGCCGCCTGGACGGCGACGGGCACCGATGCGGGCGAATACCCGGTCGGCATCGAGGCGAAGGACTTTGAGAATACCAACCCGAACTTCACGAACGTTGAGTTCGTGATCGTGGACGGCGTGCTGAAGATCGATCCTGCCACCGAGGAAGCGATCGTCACCATCACCGGCAGCACCGATACCGTTGTCTACGACGGCACGGAGCACACCGTCACCGGCTACACGGTGGACGTGAACGGCCTGCCCATCACGGTCACGCCGAGAGACAATCTCAAGGCGGAAGCCAGCGGCACGGACGCCGGCACCTACACCATGGGTCTGAAGGAGAGCGACTTTAAGGCCACCTCCCAGAACTACAGCAACATCACCGTCACCGTGAACGACGGCTGGCTCAAGATCACCCCGATCACCGATAAGGTCACCGTCACGATTGTCGAGGCCAAGGACACCGTCGAGTACGACGGCCAGCCGCACTCCGTGAAGGGCTATACCTCCGTGACGTCGGATCACACGCTCTACGACGTGACCGAGAGCGTCAAGGAGACCGAGACCGCCGCCTGGACGGCGAAGGGCACCGACGCGGGCACGTACCCGGTCGGCATCAAGGCGGGCGACTTTGAAAACACCAACAAGAACTTCGCGAACGTTGAGTTCGTGATCGTGGATGGCGAGCTCGTCATCACGCGCCGCGGCGAGAACCCGGAGAGCCCGGTAACGCTCGAGGCGAAGGACAGCACCGTCGTGTTCGACGGCAAGTACCACGGCTACGTCGGCCATACGTCGACGAACCTCGCGCCGGGCCACAGCGTCCGCAGCGTGGAGAGCAGCTTCACCGCGAGAAACGTTGGCGTCTATACGGATAAGATCGACCTGCACGACGCGATCATCGTTGACGCGAGCGGCCGCGATGTAACGCGCAACTATGTGCTCACCTACATCCCCGGCACGCTGGAGATCCTGCCGTATGAGGGCGAGGTCATCGTCACCATCGTCGGCAACCGCGATGCGTTCCGCTATGACGGCAAAAACCATACCGTGAGCGGCTATACCATGGAAGCGTCGGTGCCGTTCTTCACCGAGGCCGACATCCGCGTCACCGGCGAGGCCTCCGTCACCAAGGCGCGCCCGGGCGAGTATGAGATGGGTCTGAAGGAAGCGGACTTCTCCGCGGCAAACGGCAACTTCACCAACGTGAAGTTCTATGTGTACGACGGCGGCATGCGGATCTACACGGTGCGCTACACCGTTGCCTGGCTGTTTGACACCGACCAGCTCCTCACCGGCAGCGAGCCGAACACCCTCTTCTCCGCGATGACGCACTACATCGACCGCACGAACGTCTCTCTCGTGCTCCACAGCGGCAACGTCGTAGCAGACGCCGCCTCGCAGGAGCAGTGGGATGTGTTCAATAACGCGATGCAGCCCATCTATGATAAGGAGGACGTGGACGTTCTCGTCAACACCGCCGACAAGGAAGCCGCCTCCGGCAGCATCTTCATGGATCAGCCGCTGCGCGAGGACTTTGCGGACGAAGACCTCTTTGAGGATGGCAAGGGCTTTGCCCGCCGCCTCGTCATCGGCGAGCGGGACGTGATCCTCGTCGGTCTCGGCGCGGACGCCATGACCGAAGAGGGCTACAAGTGGGCGCGCGAGAAGTTCGATTCCGACAAGGAAGCCTCCGGCATCCTGCTCGTGAACACGTACCTCCTCGAGGACATGACGAAGGACGAGAAGATCGCCGAGAGCGCTCTTGATCTGGAGAAGTACATCGTTGAGCCGTGCGAGAACGTGCGCCTGGTGCTCAGCAGCAGCGGCGGCTATTCGAGCCACCACGAGTTCTTCTACGGCGAGCGCCGCGTGATCGCCATCAACTCGGACATTGAGGCCGCAGCCAAGGCGGGCTACTATACGCAGCTCACCTTCAACGAGGATCTCAACATCCTGAGCGTCACCAACCTCTGCCCGTACACCTACGATTTCGTGTACAACAACAAGCAGCCAGAGAAGGAGTGCTTCGTGTACTACAACGTGCTCTGAGACACAATTCCATAGCAAAAAGGACCCCGGCGGGCACACCCGCCGGGGTCCTGAGCGTGTCAAAAAAGAGTTTTTGACACGCTCTCAAACGAGACCCACTGCGTTGGGCTCTCGTTTGAAAAGGCTGCGGCTCGCCGCAGCGCACTCGCTTCGCTCGCACGTTTGCGAGCCGAGAGGTATTTTCTCCGACGCACATGTCGCCGGAGAAAATATATTGAATTTTATTTGCGCCTGCGGGCGCAAACTCTGCGAGGCTTTTCGACAGTTTGAGGCCCCCGGCGGGCACAACCGCCGGGGGCCTTTCTATAAAATGGCTCCCTCTCTGAGGGAGCTGCCGAGCCTGCGAGGCTGAGGGAGTTAACTCCCGCCGTCACGCCACCGCGGCGCTCGCCTGCATGGCCTGCAGCGTCTGGGCGATCAGCGTATCGAGCCCCCAGCCGAGCATCGCAGCGCCGCGCTCGATCACCTCGCGTGAGCAGCCCGCGGCAAACTTTTTGTCCTTGTACTTCTTCTTTACGGACTTCACTTCCATATCCCGGACGCTCCCGGACGGCCGCATGAGTGCCGCCGCGCCGATCAGACCGGTCAGCTCGTCGGCGGCGTAGAGCACCTTTTCCATCTCGTGCTCCGGCGCAACGTCCACGGTCAGCAGGTACCCGTGGCTCACAATGGCATGGATCAGCCGCTCGTCCACGCCCATCTGGCGCAGAAGCTCCTGCTCCTTCGTGCAGTGCTGCTCCGGCCACTGCTCAAAATCCAGATCGTGCAAAATGCCGACGGCTTCCCAGAAGTCCGCCTCGGCTTCATACCCAAGCTTTATGGCGTACCAGCGCAGTACATCGCCCACGATACGCCCGTGCTTTCTGTGAAACTCCCCCTCGTTGTATTCGCAGAGAAGAGCCCATGCTTCTTCCGGTGTTGGGATCATATGAATATCGCTCCTTTCAGAAAGTAAAGGGAGGCTGCCGTGAAAGCAGCCTCCCTGTATTGTTGCCGCTCAGTCCGCAAACAGCGGTGTGGAGAGATAGCGGTCGCCCGTGTCCGGCAGCAGGGCAACGATCGTCTTGCCCTTGTTCTCCGGCCGCTTTGCGAGCTCGATCGCGGCCCACAAGGTGGCGCCGGAGGAAATGCCCACCAGCACGCCCTCTTTCTTGCCGATCAGCTTGCCGGCGGCAAAGGCGTCTTCGTTCTCCACGGGGATGACCTCATCGTAGACGTTGGTGTCCAGCACGTCGGGAACAAAGCCCGCGCCAATGCCCTGGATCTTGTGGCTCCCGGCCACGCCGCGGCTGAGCACGGGGGAGGAGGCGGGCTCCACGGCCACAATCTTCACGTTGGGGTTCTGGCTCTTCAGATATTCGCCGACGCCGGTAATCGTGCCGCCCGTGCCGACGCCCGCCACAAAGATATCGACCTTGCCGTCGGTATCCTCCCAGATCTCCGGGCCGGTGGTTGCGCGGTGAACGGCCGGGTTGGCCGGGTTCACGAACTGGCCGGGGATAAAGCTGTTCGAGATCTCCTTGGCGAGCTCATCGGCCTTGGCGATCGCGCCCTTCATGCCCTTGGCGCCCTCGGTGAGCACCAGCTCCGCGCCGTAGGCCTTCATCAGCTGGCGGCGCTCTATGCTCATGGTCTCCGGCATGACGATGATGATGCGGTAGCCGCGCGCGGCGGCCACGGAAGCGAGACCGATGCCGGTGTTGCCGGAGGTCGGCTCAATGATCACGGAGCCGGGCTTGAGCAGACCCTTCTGCTCAGCGTCGTCGATCATCGCCTTGGCGATGCGATCCTTCACGCTTCCGGCGGGGTTGAAGTATTCCAGCTTGCCCAGAACCTTCGCTTCCAGACCTTCGGACTTTTCGATGTGGACAAGCTCCAGCAGCGGGGTGTGGCCAATGAGCTGGTCGGCGGATGTATAGATCTTACTCATGAGTAATTCCTCCTGAATGAAATAGAAAAGTTGTTGATATATAGAGTTTGTTGATGTGCCGCGGTATCCGCGCTTCGGGTCAACTACATCGTCTACATCGGAGGCCTGAGTAAAAGAACATTTTAATACCAACCTTTCTCGTAGGTTTGTAAGGATTATAAAACGGCCTCCGGCGTTTGTCAATACCTGAGGAAAAAAATTTGTGTTGATTTACCCACTTCCCTGCTATATAATAGGATTGAATATAAGGGAGGCAATACAATATGCTGATCTCAACCAAAGGACGGTATGCGCTTCGGGTCATGGTCGATCTGGCCGAGCATCCGGCGGACGGGTTCATCCCGCTGAAGGTGATCGCGGAGCGGCAGGATATATCCGAAAAATATCTGGAGAGCATCATCAAGCTGCTGGTAAAGGCAAAGCTGCTGACCGGTGTGCGCGGAAAGGGCGGTGGTTACCGGCTGACAAAATCACCCGAGCAGTATACGGTAGGGAGCATCCTGCGCATGACGGAGGATTCCATGGCGCCCGTCGCCTGTCTGGAGCCCGGCGCCGAGACCTGCCCTCGCTCGGCGGAGTGCCGCACGCTTGCTTTGTGGAAGGGGCTGGACAAGGTCATCCGCGACTATCTGGACAAGTACACGCTCGCCGATCTCATGCACACCGATCCCGGCGACTACGATTATGTTATTTGAGCGGGAAAGAAAAGATGTCCGCCCGTGAGCTATTGCCTCACGGGCGGACATCTTTATAAGCGGGAGCTTTTCCTCTGTCACACCGGCGCGTTCACGATCCCCGCGAAGAGAACCGCACCGCTCTCCCCCGTGACGGCGAAGAGGAACGGGCGGTCGAGCGTGAACTCCACGCGCTCGTCCGGCGGCATGGCGGCTCCGGCTGCGGCCATCACGGTATACGCCGCCGCGATGACGCCCTCCTCGTCGATGGCAACGCGCGCAGCGTGTTTCGCCTGCGAGAGGGCAATGCCGTCGGCGTTATCCATAAGCGGGGAGAAATCGGCGGTATCCGCGGCAAACACATCCGTCACACCGAGCGAGCGAAGCGCGTCCGAAAGCTCCGTGTCGGCGGAAACGTCAAACTTCGGAACCGAAAGATCGATCGTCATATATTTGCTCTCGGCGTTCTCCTGCGAGAGCAGGAAGTCGACCGCGCCGCCGGTGAGCAGCTCCTCCGGCGTCACGCCCTCGTCCGGCAGCAGGAACCACATCGTGCCGCTTCCCTCGAGATACTTGCCGACGGCGGCAAAGCTGTCCGCGGCGTAGTACGTGCTCTCCATCGTCTCGTGCATGAATTTGTGCGTCACATCGCCGCCGGGTGCGTGGAAAATGCCGTCCGCCGTGGCGCTTTTTGAAAACTCGCTGCCCCACTTCGCGCGGAAGTAGATCGTCGAGACGAGCGCGATCACCGTCTCCGGCGCGAGCGAAAGGCCGCCGGCGCTCTCCTTCAAAAGCCCGCCGGTCTGCTCGTTGATCCAGTTTTGGAGCGCTTTGTTGAACGCCTCGGAACCCATCTCGCCGCGGAAAGCGGAGGCATAGTAGGTGTCCGCAAGGCGCGCGAGCGTGTCGGAATGGTAGTCCATGCTGTCGGAGAGCCAGAGCGAGTCGGCGAGAATGCTCGTCACCGCGCCGTCGTTCTGGTAGTTCGCCGCCCAGACCTGCCCCGCGGTCTTACGCAGCGCGTCGATGCTCTCTGCGCCGAGCAGCGAGAGGAGCTGCGCGCGGCTCTCGCCGTCCGTGATCTCCGCGAGCATCGAGAGTGCCATATACACGCTCACCGGCGAGCACACGGCGTTTTTGCCGTCGCAGGTGGTGAGCAGCGCGGGCAGCGCCGCGCGAAGGTACTCATCCATCGCGCCGCTGGCCGAGGTGGCCGCGGCGTTGCGCGCCCGGCGCTCGGCGCTCCAGGCGTCGTAGACCGTGTCAAACTTCGCGCCGAAGTATTTCGTCTCGTCCGGGTACGGCGCGCTCTCCGGGTAGCGCGCCTCGGCAAGGGCAAAGGCGTTTGTGCCGCCGCACGCGGCCAGAGACAACAGCGCGCTGAGCGTGAGCAGAAGAGCGATAAAGCGTTTCATAATATTTCCTCCTATGGAAACCATTCTGCCTTTTGGACGCGCGCCGGGAGAAAAAAGTTCCCGCCGCTTGTGCATGCCGCGCGTGACGTGCTATACTTGTTATAATAAGTCCACGACCCCGTATCTGCAAACCCACTTGCCTCCCCCTTTGGGGGAGGTGTCACGGCGCAAAGCGCCGCGACGGAGAGGGCGCACCCCCCACAAAGGAGAAACTATGAACGAAGCCGAAAAGAAGCCGGAGCTGCAGGGTGCCCTGCGCGATTTTCTCGTAATGCGCAATCTTTACGAGGCCGCCGCGCGCCAGCTCACGCTGAAATTTGAAATTCTCAACGACGAATTCAACGTCCTTTATGCCCGCAACCCGATCCATCACATCGAAAGCCGCGTGAAAACGCCGGAGAGCATCGCTGCAAAGCTCCTGAAAAAGGGGCTGCCGGTCTCCATTGAGGCGGCGCGCGAGCGCGTGAACGATATCGCGGGCGTGCGCGTGGTGTGCAGCTATATTGACGATGTGTACCGCGTTGCCGAAATGCTTGAGCGCCAGAAGGATATCGAGATCGTCAAGCGGCAGGACTATATCAAAACGCCGAACTATAACGGCTACCGCTCGCTCCATCTTGACATCCGCGTGCCGGTCTATCTCTCCGACCGGACGGAGTACGTTGTGGCCGAGATCCAGATCCGCACGATCGCCATGGATTTCTGGGCGAGCCTGGAGCACGACATCCGGTATAAGGCCGACAAATCCCGCCTGCCGGAGGGCATCAACGAGGAAATGCTTGCCGTCTCCGGCAAGATCGCCGACATCGACCGCCAGATGCAGGACATGTACCGCCGCATCCGCGCCGCCGAAACGGAAAAAGACGAATAACGCCAAAGAAACACTGAGCCGCGGAGGAAAGCTTCCTCCGCGGCTCAAAGCATCTATATCACTTATTCCACGATCTCCGCGTCCAGCAGATCGAGGATCGCCTGGTCGGCGCTCCAGAAATACGCGCTCTCGCCGAGGACCTCGGTGATCCCGGCGCGGTCAAAGTAGCGCCGGACGCTCTCGCTCATGCCGCAGCACGCCACGGTTTTGCCCTGCGCGAGCAGGCTCTGGCACAGCTCGAGCATCGCCTGCGCACCCGAGACGTCCACGCTCGGCATGCCGCGCATCGAGAGGATCACGTGGTCATAGGCGGGCATCTCCGCCATGCGGTGGTTGAATTCGTCCACCGCGCCGAAGAAGAGCGCCCCCGTCACATACGCCACGCCCGCCGATTCGAGGATCGGCGGCTTGCCGTCGATGGCGCGGAGCTTGTTCGTGTCGATGGCCGAAAAGCTCACGCGGATCTGGCTGGACTTGGCCATGTACAAAATGGCGGAGTAGACAACGCCGAGCAGAATGGCGACCGTGAGATCGAATACGACCGTCGCGACCATCGTGAGCAGAAACTGGCTGATGCCGGATTTGAATTTGTGGCGGAAGACGTAACGGATGCCTGCCCAGTCGTTCATGCGCCACGCCGTGACCATGAGCACGCCCGCGAGCGCCGAGAGCGGCAGCCGCGCCATCACGCCGCCGAGCAGGAACATGGACGCGAGCAGAAACACCGAGTGGAAAACGCTCGTCAGGCGCGTCTGCTGGCCGGACTTGACCGCTACGCTCGTGCGGGCGATGGCCGCCGTGGCGGGCACGCCGCCGAAGAGCGGCAGAAGGATGTTGCCGACACCCTGCGCGATCAGCTCCTGATCGGCGTTGAATTCCTCGCCCTTCATGCGCGAGGCAGACGCGCCGCACAGGAGGCTTTCGATCATGCCGAGCGCTGCGATCGTCACGATGGGCGAGAGAAGGTCTTTGACCATCGCAAAATTGAGCGACGAGAGATCCAGCCGGTCAGCGAGCAGCAGCGTGCGGGGAATGTCGCCGACGGTGGCGAGAGAATCCATGTGGAATACGCCCGCAACGACGGCGGCCACAATGATGCCGACGAGCGAGCCGGGGACGCGCGCGCCCCACTTTTTCGGCCAGAGGATCATGATGGACACAACGAGCAGCCCGATGAGCGCCGCCTGCCAGTTCACGTGGAAGCCGAGCCGCCCGTAGGAGAGCAGCTTTTCGATGTTTGTAAGTCCCTCGGATGTCGTGCCGAAGAAATTGTCGATCTGGCCGAGCGCAATGATGATCGCAATGCCGGACGTGAAGCCCATGATCACGGGCATCGGGATGAAGCTGATGAGCCGCCCGAGCCGGAGCACACCGGCGAGCAGCAGCAAAATCCCGGCGGCAAAGCACGCGAAAAATACGCCCTGCAGCCCGTGCGTCGCCACGATGCCGACGAGCACCGCGCTCATCGCGCCGGTGGGGCCGGAGATCTGGAACGACGCGCCGCCGAGCAGCGCAATGACGATACCGGCGATGATCGCCGTAACGAGCCCCGCCGCGGCGGAAGCGCCGGACGAAACGCCGAACGCGAGCGCGAGCGGCAGCGCCACGGCGCATACCGTGAGACCGGCGAGAACGTCCTTCATCAGTCTCGCGGCGTTGTAGTCGGAAAACTCTCTCTTCAATCCGGCGAAAAACGATGCAATCACGAAAATCCCTCCAAAAACAACATGCCCGTCCACTATACGCCGGAATCCGCCCCATAGCAATAGAAAAATCGAACATTCTGTACTTTTTTGAAAAAATATAGGAAAAATGTTGGCCAAAAGAGGGAATTATATAAAGATGATATAAAAGATGATATAAATGCGGCGAGAAAAACCTGCCGGGAACCTGCCGGAACGGCTCTTGCAATCGAGGGGAAAGTACGATACTATATTCCCACACAGAAAAAGACAAACCGGAAGGAGATAAACCCATGAGCTTTCAGCAAGCCATCACATCCGTATTCCAGAAGTATCTTTGCTTTTCCGGCCGCGCGCGGCGGAGCGAGTACTGGTACTTCGCGCTGCTCAACTGGGCGGTGAGCGCGGTCCTCACCGCGTTTGTCCGCAATACCGACAGCAGCCTTCCTTCGCTGCTGCTCTCGCTCTGGAACATCGGCGTGTTCCTGCCCGGCCTCGGTGTCTGCTGGCGGCGTCTGCACGATATCGGCCGCAGCGGCGCGTGGTTCTTCCTGAACTTTATCCCCCTCGTCGGGCAGATCATCCTGATCATCTGGCTCTGCAAGGACAGCCAGCCCGGCTGGAACCAGTACGGCGACAGCCCGAAGTACCCCTCCGGCGGCTACGGCGGCGGGTATGGCCAGGGCGGTTACGGGCAGAACCCCTACGGCCAGCAGGGCGGCTATACCCAGAACCCCTACCAGCAGAACCCCTATGGCCAGAATAACGGCCAGAACGGCAGCCAGAATAGCGGCAGCTACGACTGGAAGCCCTGACGGGCAAACTCTCCGCAAAAGGAAGCGCATTCATCCATGAGCTATATTGACCTGCATATCCATACCACAGCCTCGGACGGTACAGACTCGCCGCGCGCCGCGGTGGAAAAGGCGGCGGCCCTCGGCCTTGCCGCGGTGAGCATCACCGACCACGACAGCGTCTCCGGCGTGCCGGAGGCGATGCGCGCCGGGGCGGAGCTAGGCGTGGAGGTCGTGCCGGGGATCGAGGTATCCTCGGACTACCGCGACAACAACGTACACATCCTCGGCTACTTCATCGACCCCGCCGCGCCGCAGCTCCGCCCGGTGCTCGACTGGGTGAAGACCGAGCGGGACGAGCGCAACGAGAAGATCGCCGCGATGTTCGAGCGGGACGGGTTTGACATCTCCATCGCGCAGCTGCGCGAGGAGTACCCGGACTCGGTGCTCGGCCGCCCACACTTCTGCGAGCATCTCATGCGCAAGGGGTACATCTCCTCCGTGAAGGAGGGGTTTGAAAAGTACCTCGGCGAGGGCAAGCCGTACTATCTGCCGAAGCGCCGCATCTCCATTGCGAAGGCCGTAGAGACGATCGTCGCGGCGGGCGGCGTGCCGGTGCTGGCGCACCCGATGCAGTACCATTACCCGGAGCCGGAGCTCATCGAGCTGATCGAAACGGCAAAGGCGCTCGGCATCCGAGCGCTGGAGGCGTATTATTCCGAATTCTCTGCCGAGCAGACCGCATGGCTGCTGCGCGCCGCGGAGAAATACGGCATGGGCGTTTCCGGCGGCAGCGACTACCACGGCACGCGCAAAACGCACATCTCCATGGGCACCGGCTGCGGCAATCTTGCGATTCCGTACTCGGTGCTCGAAGAGCTGAAAAAACTAAGATAAAAAATTTTCCCGCTTTCCGAAAGGAGAGCGGGAATCTTTTATGCCCCGAAGAGGGGCAGCGCGTTGAGCGCGCGGGCAATGCGCTCGTGCGTAAGGCGGACGGCTTCGCCGGTGTCGCCGTTCAGAAGGGCGGTATAGAGCGCGAGCTTCGATTCATACATTTTCTGTATGCCGCCGCGCTTACAGTCGATCGTCCAGAGATACACGCTCTGCGGGCGGAAGGAATGGTACAAAAGCGGCATGAGCACGTTGCCGGAGAGCACCGCGAGCTCGTGGTGGAAGAGAAAGACGTTCTCCGCCGCCTCGTCGGCGTCGCGCGCGGTGCGGATGCTCTCGAGGATCGGCGCGAGCGCCTCGAGCGCTGCGGCGTCCGAGCGCTCGATAACGAGACGCATGCACATGCTCTCCATCGCGTCGCGCGTTTCGAGCAGGGAGCGCACCTCATTCTGCCGCAGCGCGCCGCCGTTATAGCGCATGATCGCCACGAGCGTTTCCATCGTGCCGCGCCGCCGGTAATCGCAGACGTACACGCCCTGCCGGGGTTTGATCTCCACAAAGCCGAGCTTTTCGAGCTCCACCAGCCCCGCCGTCACAACGGTGCGCGAAACGCCCATCTTCACCGCCAGCTCCCGTGCCGGCGGCAGCTGCTCGCCGATGGCGAGTTCCCCGGAGAGGATCATATTTTCGATCTGCTGCACGAAAAGATCCGTCAGCGAAAGCGCGGTGATCTTGCTGTAACCCATCGTCCATTCCTCCGGTAAATGCACGTGGAAATACCACGTTTATTCAGCTACAGTTTATCCGCATTATACGCAAAAGTCAACGGCCGGATTTTGCTAAACTGATGAAATCACCCGGCGGCGCTTGACGAACGGGCGGCACGGTATATATTCTTATAGGTGGAATCGCGTGGTAATACCACGAAGAGCGAGCGCGAAAACATAGAAGGAGGACAAGACCATGCAAAAATACGATGCCGTAGTCATCGGCGCGGGCAACGGCGGTCTCGCGGCGGCCTGCCGGATGGCGAAGGGCGGCAAAAAGACGCTTCTTGTCGAGCGGCACAACCTTCCGGGCGGCTGCGCTTCGAGCTTCCGCCGGGGACGCTTTGAGTTTGAGACCGCGCTGCACGAGATCTGCGAATGGGGCAGCAAGGAAAATCCCGGCGGCTGCCGCAAAACATGCGAGGAGTATGGGCTGGATATCCCGTGGCACATGGTGCCGGACAATTTCCGCGTCATTACCACCGCGTCCGACGGCAAGACCCACATCGACGCGACGCTCCCCTGCACGGTGAAGAAATTTGTCAACGAAATGGAGCGGCTCGTCCCCGGCTGCCGCAAGTCGATCCAGGACCTTTTTGACCTCGGCACCGAGTTCCACGAGGCGGGCGACTACTCGCTCAGCGTTGCGGGAAAGACCGACCCGAAGTACATGCAGGAGCACTTCCCCAACTTCCTGCGTCTCGGAAGCTACACGGTGAACGAGGTGTTCAAGGCAATGAAAATGCCGAAGCTCGCGCAGGACATCATGGGCACCTACTGGGGCTATCTCGGCGTGGACATGGATCATCTCTCGTTCCTGCAATATGTGAACATGCTCTGGCTGTACGTGAACCACGGCGCCTGGATCCCGGACAAGACGAGCAACGAGCTCACGACCGGTCTTCTCGAATGCTTCCGGAAGATGGGCGGCGAGATCTGGATGAACTGCACCGCCACGGAGATCCTCTTTGACGAAAACAAAGCCGTCCGCGGCGTGAAAACGACATGCGGCGAGGTGGAGACGCGTTACATCCTCTGCAACATGAACCAGAACATGGTCTACGCTGCGATGTGTCCCCCGGAGGTCGTCCCCGAGCGCATGGTAAAGCTCGGCAACGCCCGCACGTATTCGGCGCGCATGTTTGTTGTCTACCTCGGCCTGGATAAATCGGCGGAGGAGATCGGCATTCACGACTATACGATCTTTCTTCCGACCTCGGCGAACAGCGCCAAGGAATACGAGACCGGCAAGCGCCTGGAGACCAACTGCAACCAGGTCATGGTCTGCTATAACGTCGTGAACCCGACGTTCTCGCCGGAGGGCACATGTGTTCTCTCGCTCACGAGCACGTTCATGGCCGACGCCTGGGCGGAGGTGGAGCAGGACGATTACATAAAGACCAAGACCGACTTTGCCGAAAAGCTCATCCGCCTTTTCGAGGAGCGCACCGGCATCACCGTCACGCCGTACATCGAGGAGATCGAGATCGCGACGCCGTGGACGATGTGCAACTATGTGAACACGCCGGAGGGCTCGGCCTACGGCTTTGAGCTGAAGGACTGGGACAACATGATGCCGCGCATGATGATGATGGGCACCGAGTTCCCGGTCAAGGGGCTGAAATTTGTCGGCGCGGCGTCCATCCGCGGCGACGGCTACAACTCCGCGATCTTCAGCGGCGACACTCTCGCGAAAAAGACCCTTGCCGAAATGAAAGCAGAGGAGGCTTGAGTGACATGGCGGCAAACTGCAACTATAAAGTGAAGCTGATCGGGGCGCTCGACATGCTCCGGTTCAAGAACATGCCCAAGGTCCGCGAAGCGGCGATCCAGGCGGCCCCGGCAACACCTCTGCCCAAAACGCTCACGACGAACGAAAAGGCGAAGCTCCGCCACCCGGAGGCGCAGCACGTTGTTGTCGCGGAGATCCGGCCCAATGGCCCGGACGTCAAGACGATCGTGCTCAAGTCCGAAAACGGCGCGCCGCTCGCACCGTTCCGCGCCGGGCAGTACGTGAGCGTGACGGCGCACATCGGCGAAACGGTCACGACCCGCGCCTACTCGCTCAGCGGCAGCCCCGCGTGGGCGAAGCGCGGCGAATACAACATCGCCGTGCGGCGCGACCCGAACGGCTTTGTCTCCCCATGGGTGCAGGACACCTGGCAGGTCGGGCAGAAGCTCACGATCTCCGGGCCGCAGGGACAGCTTTACTATGAGCGCCTGCGCGATGCGAAGAAGGTCGTGGCGCTCGCCGGCGGCGTCGGCATCACGCCGTTCATGGCGATGGCCTATGCCCTGCGCGACGGGCTGGAGGATTTTGATCTCACGATTATTTACGGCTCTCGCACCGAGGCGGGCATCGTCTATAAAAAGGAGCTCGAGGAAGTTGCCGCGGCGTGCGATAAGGTACACGTTGTCCACGTTCTCTCCGACGAGGAGAAGCCGGGCTACGAGCACGGCTTCATCACCGCGGAGCTCATCAAAAAATACGGCGGCGAGGAGTACAGCATCTTTCTATGCGGCCCGCAGGGCATGTACAACTATCTCGATACGCAGATCGAGCCGCTCGGCCTGCGCCGGAAGTATGTGCGCCGCGAGCTCTTCGGCGCGATCAAAAATCCGTGGGATCAGCCGGACTATCCCGCCGGCATCCGCGGCAAGACGTTCAAGCTGAAGCTCATCCAGTGCGGGAAGGAATACGAAATTCCCGTCTCCGCCGACGAGCCGGTGCTCGTCGCAGCCGAGCGCGCCGGGCTCTGCGTGCCGGAGCGCTGCCGCAGCGGCGAATGCGGCTGGTGCCGCTCGCGCCTGCTCTCCGGCAGCGTGTACGTCCCCGCGCGCACCGACGGCCGCCGCCGCGCGGATATTGAGTTCGGGTACATTCACCCCTGCGCCAGCTTTGCCATGTCCGATCTCGTGCTGGACGTGCCGAACGGCACGCTCCGGTAAACCGGTCAAGAGAATAGAAAATGTCCTCCCGGGTGCTCCGGGAGGACATTTTTATCCATGCCGCGGCGTGCCGCGTTTTTGCCATGCGGGAGACGGGGAAAACGCTTGCAGATACAGGGGAAAAGCGGTATGATATTATGCAGAAAAGTATAGCAATTTTGTTCTCTATCCCGGAAAGTTTAAAAGGAGGAAACGTCCCATGCTCAAGCACATTTCCCCGGTATTTTCCCCGGAGCTGCTCGCGGCGATCTATGCCATGGGCCACGGCGACACGATCGTCCTTGCCGACGGCAACTTCCCCTCGGACGGGGTGAGCCGCCGCGGTACGGCAAAGCTCATCCGCGCCGACGGCCACGGTATCCCGGAGCTGCTCGACGCCATTTTGGAGCTGATGCCGCTCGACACCCATGTGGAGACCCCGGTGCTGTATATGGCAAAGTCCGAGTGCGACCGCGATCTCGCGCTGCCCATTCTGGATGAGTATGAAAAGATCCTCGAAAAATACGACAAGCGCGGCGGCGCGTGCACGGGCTTTGTGGGGCGCTTCGCCTTTTACGAAAGGGCGGAAAAGGCCTGCTACATCGTGCAGACCGGCGAAACGGCGCTCTACGCCAACATCATTCTGCAAAAAGGCGTCGTCAAGCGCTGAGCGCGGCGCGATTACGCGATCATCGGAAAAGAATAAAACAAAAGGAAGTGTCGCAATGAACCGAAAGCCCCGCATTCTTGTTGTTGGTATCTTCGTCATGGACCTCATCGCCTCTACGAAAAAAGCGCCGAACTCCGGCGAGACCGTGATCGGTCTCGATTTCCGCACGGCGCCGGGCGGAAAGGGTGCGAACCAGGCGGTGCAGTGCGCGCGTCTCGGCGCGGATGTCACGATGGTCGGCCGCGTCGGCAGCGACGCCTATGGCCGCGAGACCGTCGCGGCGGCGGCAGCCGCCGGGGTGGACGTGTCGCGCGTGAACGTAGACCCCGAAAAGCCGACGGGCGTTTCCGCCATCACGCTGGAGATCACGGAAACCGGCGCGCACAACCGCATCGTCGTCTGCCCCGGCGCGAACCATGCGATCACCGTGGAGGAGATCTCGTGGATCAAAGACGAAGTAAAAAACTACGATCTCGTCATGCTGCAATTTGAGCTGCCGATGTTCATCAACGAGGCCGTGGCAAACTGGGCGCACGAGGCCGGCGTGCCGGTCATGGTGAACCCCGCCCCCGCCGCGCCCGTATCGCCGGAGCTTTTCCGCTGCGCCACGTTCTTCTCCCCGAACGAGCACGAGGCCGCCGCCATGGCGGGGCACCCCATCCGCGTGGACGAGAACGGCGTGAACGAGGACGACCTGCGCGCCGTCGCGGAAATTTTCCGCGAAAAGGGTGTGGAAAACCTCATTGTGACGCTCGGCAGCAACGGCTCCGTCGCCGTGAATGACAAGGGCGTTGCGCGGGTCAACAGCGTGAAAATGCCCGTCGTGGCGGACACCACGGCGGCGGGCGACTCGTTTGTGGCGGCGTTCAGCACGCTCTGGTGCGCGGGGCTTCCGCCGCGCCAGGCGCTGGCGTTTGCGAGCCACGCCGCAGCGATCACCGTTTCGCGCCATGGCGCCATCCCGAGCCTCCCGACGCTTGCGGAGGTAACGGCGCTGCTGCGCGAGCGCGGATACGAGGATATGGATTACGGCCTTCTGGCACGTCTGGAGGAGGAAAAAGCATGAAAAACGAAGGAAAAGCCGCGCTGGCGCATCTGACCGCGTCGGCAGAGAAGGAATTTTGCGCGTTTCTCGCGCAGCAGACGCCGGAGGCGTATGAGGATGCCGTTGCGCTCATCGAAGAGTGCCGCGCCGCGGGGCACCGCGTCCATGTGACCGGCATCGGAAAGCCCGGCCATGTGGCGGCGTATGCCGCCTCACTGCTCTCGTCCACCGGCACGCCGTCCTACTTTCTCCACGGCACGGAGGCGGTGCACGGCTCCTGCGGCCAGCTTGAGGAAGGCGATGTTGTCATCGCCATTTCCAACTCCGGCGAGACGATGGAGCTCAAGGCCACGGTGCTCGCCGTGAAGAACAACGGATGCCGCGTCATCGGCATCACCGGCAACGCAGAAAGCTGGCTCGCAAAGGAGAGCGACGCGCTGCTTCTCGCGCATGTGGACGAGGAGGGCGGCCCGCTCAACCGTGCGCCGCGCAACTCCGTTCTGGCGGAGATGTTCGTTTTGCAGGCGCTTTCCGCCATATTGCAGGCGGACGTGGCGCAGACCCCGGCGCAGTATGTCCGCCGCCACCCGGGCGGCGCGCTCGGCAAGATCCGCGATAACGAGCGCTGAAATTCACACACCCTGCGGGAGAAAGAGGAAAAAGCATGAAAAACGTGACCTCGGATAAGCGCAATCTCTGGATGTTCCCCCTCGGTACGGTCGGACGGGATATGATCTACAACCTGTTCACCAACTTCATTTTCACCTATATCCTGTTTACGCGCCATCTCACCGCCGCGCAGCTCGGCGCGGTGAC
>CAKTBC010000010.1 GCA_934533005.1 uncultured Oscillospiraceae bacterium
ACTAAGGGTATTATACCAACTTTTTCCGATATACGCAACAGAAAACGGGAGACGGCGATTCCGTCTCCCGTTTTCTCATATAAAGGCCTCGCCAGAGTTTGCTCCCGCAGAAGCAAATAAATTCCAATTCATTTCTCCGACGACATGTGCGTCGGAGAAAATTCCTCTCGGCTCGCAAACGTGCGAGCGCCAGCGAGTGCGCTGCCGCGAGCCGCAGCCCCCTCAAACGAGAGCCCAGCGCAGCGGGTCTCGTTTGAATGCCGTCAGGTGTTAGGCCCCATGGTGTAGTTCGGCGCTTCGCGGGTGATGTAGATATCGTGCGGGTGGCTCTCGCGCAGGCCCGCGGCGGTGATGCGCACAAACTGCGCCGTCGTGCGCAGCGTCTCAATATCGGGCGCGCCGCAGTAGCCCATGCCGGAGCGGAGGCCGCCGACCATCTGGTACACCGTGTCGGACACCGGCCCGCGGTACGGCACACGCCCCTCAACACCCTCGGGGACGAGCTTGGAGTTTTTCTCCTGGAAATAGCGGTCCTTGGAGCCCTTCGCCATCGCGGCGAGCGAGCCCATGCCGCGGTAGACCTTGAACTGGCGTCCCTGGAACACCTCGGTATCGCCCGGGGCTTCCTCACACCCGGCGAGCATGGAGCCGAGCATCACGACGCTGCCGCCCGCGGCGAGCGCCTTGACGATATCGCCGGAGTATTTGATGCCGCCGTCGGCAATGATGGGGATGCCGTACTTATTGGCGATCTCCGCGCTTTCCATCACGGCGGTGATCTGCGGCACACCGACGCCCGCGACGACGCGCGTCGTGCAGATGGAGCCGGGGCCGATGCCGACCTTGACGCAGTCCGCGCCCGCCTGAATGAGCGCTTCCGTGGCGGCGGCGGTGGCAACGTTGCCCGCGATGAGCTGCGCATCGGGGTACTTGGCCTTGATGTTCTTCACGGCCTCCATGATGTTGCGGGAGTGGCCGTGGGCGCTGTCGAGCACGAGAGCGTCCGCGCCCGCGTCGAGCAGTGCGCCCGCGCGGTCGAGCACGTCCGCGGTGACGCCGATGGCGGCGGCGACGAGGAGACGGCCGCGGCTGTCCTTTGCGGCGTTCGGATAGGCAACTGCCTTTTCGATGTCCTTGATCGTGATAAGCCCCTTGAGCCGGAAGTCCTTATCGACGATGGGCAGCTTTTCGATCTTGTGCTGGCGCAGCGTCTCCTTGGCTTCCTCAAGCGTCGTCCCCTCGCGGCCGACGACGAGATTTTCGCTCGTCATAAGCTCGCGGATCTTCCGGTCGAGGTTGGTTTCAAACTTCATATCGCGGTTCGTAATGATGCCGACAAGCTTGCCGGACTCGTCCACGATGGGGACGCCGGAAATGCGGAATTTGCTGCAAAGGGCATCCGCGTCGCGCAGCGTGTGCTCCGCGGAGAGGAAGAACGGGTTGGTGATGACGCCGTTTTCGCTGCGCTTGACGAGGTCGACCTGTTCGGCCTGCTGCTCGATCGTCATATTTTTGTGGATAACGCCGATGCCGCCCTCGCGCGCAATGGCGATCGCCATGCGCGATTCGGTCACGGTGTCCATGGCCGCGCTCATGATGGGGATGCCGAGGCGGATCTTCTTCGTGAGATGCGTTTCGAGCTTCACGTCGCGCGGGACGACGGAGCTCTCCGCCGGGACAAGCAGCACATCGTCAAAGGTGAGACCTTCGCCGACGAAACGGTTGGCATAAGCACTGTTCAAGACCATTTCCTCCTGTTATTTCGATAGTATTCAACACATGGCATTCGGGTATTTTGCCTATCTTAGCGCATTGGCGGAAGCCTGTCAACATACAAAAGGTTTTTCTTTCATAAAGCAAAATCCCCGCTCGGATGAGCGGGGATCTGTGCGATCAGAAATTAATAATAGCGCTTGTTCTTGCGGGCAGCCTCGGACTTCTTGCGGCGCTTGACGCTGGGGCTCTGGTAGTACTCCTTCTTACGCAGGTCAGCCAGAACTCCGGCCTTCGCGCAGGAGCGCTTGAAGCGCTTCAGAGCGGCATCCAGAGACTCGTTTTCCTTGACATGGATTTCAGACATTCTATATCCCTCCCTCCGCAGGCGCCGAAACGCTTTGGAAGATCAAACTTTCGGCTTTTAACGTGGGTATTATAAGCTGTCCGGCGTTTCTTGTCAAGGGCGAGATTGGGAACAAACCGTGAACTTTGCCAAATCGCCGTCCGGCGCGAGGAAACCGGTTGCTTTCTTCCGCCGCGTATGGTATGCTATGGCATATACACCATACATCTGGTGTTCCGTTCCGAAACCATCTACAAAAAGGAGGCCTTCATGAAAAAACTTACCGCCCTGTTCCTTGCTCTTCTGCTTGCGCTCTCGCTCTGCACCGCAGGCGCAGCGGCAGCGGACGAAACCGTCGCCATCGTGCTCGAGCCGGCCGACGACACGCTTCTCACCGCCGAGGGGCTCGCGCTCTTCTTTGTTGACCGCGACGCCATCACGGAAGAGACCGAAACCTCCGTTTCCTGGTATAAGGAAACGACAAAGGACGGCAAGACCGAGCGCGAGCTCGTTGCGGAAATGCCGCTCATCATCCGCACAACGGTAAACGGCGCGCGCATTTATGTTCCCACGGATTACGAGCCCTCGGAGGAGCTGGTCGATCTCGTAAAGCAGTACGAGCCGGAAAAAGACCCGAACACCATCCACGAATACGGCATGCACCGCATCCTCGGCCAGAGCTGCATCGAGCGCGGTCTGCGCTACGGCGCGTGCTGGCATTGCTACGGCATCGAGTTTGATATTGCAAACGGCCCGCACCGCTACCGCGACGGCGTATGCACCGTGTGCGGCCGGAATAAGCCGGTCGAGGAACCGGTCAAGGAGCCCGAAAAGGAGCCCGAAAAGGAGCCCGAAAAGGAGCCCGAAAAGGAGCCCGAAAAGGAGCCGGAGCACGTTCATACCTTTGGCCCGTGGACCCGTATGGACGACGAGAAAAACCACGGTCATGCGTGCACCGGATGCGGCTATTTTGAAATGGCCGCGCACCGTTTCGGCCAATACGAAGAAGCCGAATACGGCCACAAAGCTGTCTGTATGGATTGCGGCTATACCATCAGCGAGAACCATCAATTCTCCGAATGGGCGCCTCCCGACCCCACAGGCTGGAGCCAGCGTCGCTGCACGATTTGCAATTTCGTGCAGTTTGGCCGTCTGTATGCCTGAACGTATAAAGGTATTTTCTCCTCCGTCCCCGGTTTCCCGGGGACGGATTTTTTGTGCGTTTACATTCGCGGCGGCGTGTGGTAAAATTTATATTTGTATAGATTTGTTTGTATGGAAGGAGGGGACGCGCGGATGGTGGAAAAGCTGAAAGCTCTCTCGCAGAAATATGACGAGATCGAATTTATGCTCTCACGCAGCGAGGTATGGGCGGATGCGCAGAAGGCCGCGGCGCTCAGCCGCGAGAAGGCCGAGCTTGCCCCTCTGATGGAAGCCTACGGGCGCTACGAGGCCTTCCGGCAGGAGGCCGGGAGCGCCGAGGCGCTGCTCTCCGATCCCGAAATGCGCGATCTTGCCCGCGAAACGCTCGACGAGGCGCGCGCCGGCATGGAGCGCACGGCAGAGGAGCTGAAAATCCTTTTGCTGCCGAAGGACCCGGACGACGGAAAAAACGTCATCGTGGAGATCCGCGGCGGCGTCGGCGGCGAGGAGAGCGCGCTTTTTGCCGCCGATCTTTTCCGCATGTACGCCATGTACGCCGAGCGGAAGGGCTTCTCGGTGGAGATCGTGAACCGCAGCGAAACCGAGCTCGGCGGCATCCGCGAGATCGATTTCATCGTCGGCGGCACGAACGCCTTTTCGCGTTTCCGGTTTGAAAGCGGCGTGCACCGCGTGCAGCGCGTGCCGGAAACGGAGACGCAGGGGCGCATCCACACGAGCACCTGCACCGTGGCGGTGCTGCCGGAGCTGGATGAGGCCGAGTTTCATCTCGATCCCGCCGATCTGCAGATCGACACGTTCCGCTCCTCCGGTGCGGGCGGGCAGAAGGTCAATAAGACATCGAGCGCCATCCGTGTGACGCATTTGCCGACCGGCACGGTCGTGGAGTGTCAGGACGAGCGCAGCCAGTATAAAAATAAGGCGCGTGCCTTGAGCGTGCTCGCCTCGCGGCTCGCACAGGCGGAAAAGGAGAAGCAGGACGCCGCCGTTTCCGCGCAGCGAAAGTCGCAGGTCGGCTCCGGCATGCGCAACGAGCGCATCCGCACCTATAACTTCCCGCAGGGGCGCGTGACCGATCACCGCATCGGCCTGACGCTTTATAAGCTCGATGCCGTGATGAACGGCGATCTCGACGAGCTCATTGACGCGCTGCTCACCGCGCGCCGCGCCGAGCAGCTCCAAAATTCCGAAAATGGAGGCCTGTAAGAGCATGGAAACCCGTGTTTATACCGAGGAAAACGACATTCCCGCCGCCGCGGCGTCGCTGCGGCTCGGCGGGCTCGTCGCCGTGCCGACGGAGACGGTGTACGGTCTTTGCGCCAACGGACTTGACGCCGAGGCAGTCGCGCATCTCTACGAGGTCAAGGGGCGGCCGGAAATAAAGCCGCTCTCGCTCATGATAGCAGGCCCGGCGGAAATTGAAAAGTACGCCGAGTACATCCCTCCGGCGGCATTTATTCTCGCCGCGCGGTTCTGGCCCGGCCCGCTCACGCTCGTGCTGGAGGCGAAAAAGGACGTTGTCCCATCCATTGTCCGCGCGGGCAAGGACACCGTCGGCCTGCGCTGCCCGGCGCACCCGCTCACACTCTCGCTGCTCGAACGTGCCCGGCTGCCGCTTGCAGGGCCTTCGGCGAATCCCTCTGGCGCTCCCAGCCCTACAACGGCGCAGCAGGTGCTCGCCTACTTTGACGGGCAGATCGAAGGCGTGATCGACGGCGGCGAGTGTACGCTCTCGCGTGAGTCCACGATCCTCGATCTCACGCAGAAGCCCTTCAAAATTCTGCGCGAAGGGGCGCTCGCAAAGGAAGAGATCGAAAACGGACTGCTCTCCGGCGTGCGGCTCATCGGCGTGACGGGCGGCTCAGGAAGCGGCAAAACAACCGTGACAGACTATCTCGCCGCGCAGGGCGTGCTCGCGCTCGACTGCGACAAAATTTATCACGAGCTGCTCGAAACGAACGCGGACATGCTCGCTGAGATCGAAGCGCGCTTCCCCGCCGTTTTCAAGAGCGGCAGGCTCGACCGGAAAATGCTCGGCGCGATCGTCTTTGCCGTGCCGGAGGCGCTGCGCGATCTCAATGCCATCACGCACCGCTACGTCCGCGAGGATATTTACCGCCGTCTGCGCGAGTATGTCTGGCAGGGCGGCACCGTTGCCATCGTGGACGCCATCGCGCTTTTTGAAAGCGGCATTTCCGAGGACTGCGTATTCACCGTGGGCGTCACCGCGCCCCGGGACGAGCGCTGCGCGCGCATCATGGCGCGCGACGGCATCGACGCGGACTATGCGCTCGCGCGCATCGAGGCGCAGCCGGACGACGAGTATTACGAAATGCGCTGTGATTATCTGCTGCGCAACGACGGCACGCCGGAGGAACTGAAAGTCAAATGCCGGGAGCTTTTCGGCATCGGTCAATAAAAACAATATAAAAAGCACAGAAAGGATAGATGTTTTATGGAAGAAAAGAATGAACTGGACGCTCTGCGCGAGAAGCTTCTCTATAAGCAGAAGCAGGGCTACGATATCATCGATGTGGACGAGCGCATCAAGCTCGAGGAATACGCCACGGCGTACAAGGCGTATCTGAACGCCGCGCGCACCGAGCGTGAGGCCGTGAATGAAGCCGTCGCGCAGGCCGAGGCGCTCGGCTTTGTGCCGTATGAGCGCGGCATGGTGCTCGAGCCCGGCACGAAGATCTATAAGAGCGTGCGCGGCAAGGCGCTCATGCTCGCCGTTATGGGCCATGAGACGCTCGACAAGGGCGCAAACATCGCCGCGGCACACGTTGATTCCCCGCGTCTTGACTTGAAGCCCATCCCGCTCTACGAGAAGGACGAGATCTGCCTTCTCAAGACGCACTACTATGGCGGCATCAAGAAGTACCAGTGGGTCGCCATTCCTCTCGAAATTCACGGCGTTGTGACGAAGAAGGACGGCGAGACCGTCGAGGTCGTCATCGGCAAGGACCCCGAGGATCCGAAGTTCACGATCACCGACCTGCTGCCGCATCTTGCGAAGGATCAGATGGCCAAGCACGGCTCGGACATCATTCCGGGCGAGTATTTGAACGTTCTCGCCGGGAGCATCCCCTACGCCGGGGAGGGCACCAAGCGCGTGATGCTCGCGGTCATGTCGCTTCTGAACGACCGCTACGGCATCACGGAGGAGGACTTCCTCTCCGCCGAGCTCGAGATCGTGCCGAGCTTTGAGGCGTGCGACATCGGCGTTGACCGCTCGTTCATCGGCGGTTACGGTCAGGATGACCGCGTGTGCGCCTTCGCCGAGCTCAAGGCCATTTTCGACACCGAAACGCCGGAGCGCACCGCCGTGTGCGTCCTTGCCGACAAGGAAGAGATCGGCTCGATGGGTGTTTCCGGTATGCAGAGCCATGCGTTTGAAACATTCATGGCCGACCTCTGCGAGCAGCAGGACGTGCGGCTGCGCGACTGCTTCGAGAACAGCTTCTGCATCAGCGCGGACGTCTGCAACGCTTATGATCCGACGTTCTGGGAAGTGAGCGAATTCCCCAACCGCAACGGCGCCCGCGCCAACTACGGCGTCGGCATCTGCAAGTTCACCGGCTCGCGCGGCAAATCCGGCAGCAACGACGCCTCCGCCGAGGTCGTCGGCGCGCTGCGCAAGATCTTTGCCGACAACGGCGTTGTCTGGCAGACGAGCGAGCTTGGCAAGGTCGATCAGGGCGGCGGCGGAACGGTTGCGCAGTATATGGCCAACCGCAACATTGACACCATCGACGCCGGTACGCCCGTGTTCTCGATGCACGCCCCCTTTGAGACCGTGACGAAGTTTGACTGCTACCAGACCTACAAGGCCGTCTGGGCGTTCTACAAGGATCGGTAATATTCGATCCGGCAGGGAAACCAGCCGGGGGAGCATAGCCTCCGGAAAATGACAATCCCTCCGTCAAAACCTTCGGTATTGACGCCTCCCTTTGCACAAGGGAGGCGCTGAAAAGGAAAAGCCCTGCGGCGATCTTATACATCACCGCAGGGCATTTTTTATTTGATGATACCTTTCAAAAGCTCGTTGCCGGCCTTGCTCTGCGCCTGATCGCTGCTCAGGCAGAAGATCACGTCGTCCACATCGTAGTAGTCCGCAAACTCCGTCAGCGAACGGTGCACGTATTTGCGGTAGTCCATCACGTAAACATACTGGTAATGCTGCGTGAGATAATACCCGAAGGGATTGCCGTTGGAATCCTTGATGAGCAGGCACGCGCTGCCGTCGGTAATGTCGTTGTTGATGAACGTACACAGCGGGAAGTCGCCCGTGAGGAAGCACATGTATTTGTCCGTACCGTGGATATTGGTGATGAGCGTCTGCTCATAGCCGCGGTTGGTGAGCGAGTCGTTGTGATCCTGCTGGATATAGAGATGTACGTCTCCGGGCGGGACATAGGCATAGACCTGATCGGGCGTGAGCGCGCTGCTCTGGTGCACCTTATAGTAGAGGCTGCCGTAAAACGGCTCCTGCATGATCTCCTCATACTTATCGAGTGTCACCGGCTCAAAGCCCGCCGTTTTCGCCCATTCCGCATAGGCGTACCATGCGCCGAGCGCCGTCCAGTGGTGGTCGGTGCGGTAATAGATATACTCGCTGTTGTGCGCAACGAGAGGCGTGAACGTGTCAACACAGTATACATTCTCGCCCATCTGGGAATAGACGTAGGCCAGGACATCCTCCTCGCAGGCGACGCCGATCATCTCGCGGTAGTCGCGCGGGAGCATGATCGATGTTCCGTGGAGACGGAAGAGATCGAACACGCGGCACTTCCCTTCCAGCAGATCCGCCGCGCGCGTCACGTTGGCGGCATAGGCATCCGTGTAATACTGGTTGAAATACGCATAGTCGTAAGCGCTGTCGCCGATCTGGATGACCGCGCCGAGCGCCACTTCCTCGTCGTCCGGGTTCTCTCCGCCCCACTCCGGCTTCGGCTCGCTCGTCGGCTCCGGCGCGGCCTCGGTCGGCGCCGTCTCTTCCGGTGCGCCGGTGGGATCATCCGCCGCTGCCGTTTCTTCCGGCGCGGGCGTTTTCTCCGCCGCCACGGGGATCTTGTCACCGGCGGAGGCGTTGCCGTATACCGTTATGGAGGTGTCTCCATAGAGCGTTTCGAGGCGCTGCGCGGCCAGGATCCAGCTGTCGCGCCCGGGAAACGTGTCCGAAAACCAGAGACTGATATCGGAAAAATAGCTTCCGTCCGCCACGGCGGCGAGCGAAAACGCCGGGAAGGTCTCCAGCGTGCGTTTTTCCTTTGCCGACACCGTCGGGCGCAGCGGCAGCAGCCATGCAATGACCGTAAGGATCCCCAGCGCGAGGAAAAACGGCCAGCCCTGCCGCCGGGCGTGGCGGGTCGCCTTTTCCTCGTTGGCAGGCTCTCGGTTTTCGATTACGGATCGTTTATCGTCGTGCATAGGATCCCTCTCAGAAGCGGAAGTATAAAAACGGATTGAAGCTGTTGCCGACAAGGCACGCTGTGCTCAAAAGGAGCAGCAGCACCGGCACGGCGGCGTTTGCGGCAAAGGCATATGTCTTTCGTGCCAGGGCGCTCTCTTCCCCGGCGCCTGCCCAGCGCTTTGCGAGATGCGAAAATGCCGGTGTCGCGGCCAGCGCGCAGAAGGCAAGCAGGTACATGTGGCTCCGGACCGTTGCGGTCACGGTGAAGCTCGTAAAGGCATTGCCGTTGGCGCAGAACATGCCGCGCACGACCGCCGCAGCGAGCGGGAGCGACGTGAACTTGAAGAGCACCCAGCCGAAGAGCACCGCAAGCGGCAGCGTGATGTGCGAGAGGATGGCTGAGACTGCTTTCGGCAGCGCGTTGAGCAGCCTTTGCCAGAAGAGCCGGTCGAGCATGAGAAGCACAAAGTAATAAAGCCCCCACAGCACAAAGTTCCAGCTCGCCCCGTGCCACAGGCCGGTCAGCGCCCAGACGATGAAAAGATTCAGGATATTGCGCGCCCTCCCCCGGCGGTTGCCGCCGAGCGGGATATAGAGATAGTCGCGGAAAAACGTTCCGAGCGAGATATGCCAGCGCCGCCAGAACTCCGTGGCCGTGCGGGATATGTAGGGATAGTTGAAGTTTTCAAGATAGTGCAGCCCGATCATCTGCCCCATGCCGATGGCCATATCGGAATAGGCGGAAAAATCGAAATAGATCTGGAACGCATAGGCGATCATGCCGATCCAGAGCGCGAGCGCCGGGGTGTTGGAGAGCGCGGCGAGATTGTCCGCAAGCTGCGATGCCGTGCCAATGGCGGCGTCCGTGAGCAAAAGCGAATCGGCGAGCGCGCCGCAGGCGTTCGCGAGCACCGTTTTCTTTGCAAGTCCCACCGCGAAGCGCGTACAGCCGCGCGAACGGTCGGCCAGTTCATCGCGCCCGTCGAAGAGCTCGGCGGCGATCGTTTTATAGCGGACGATGGGGCCTGCGATGCATTGGTGGAAGAGCGCAGCATAGAGCAGCACGTGCCAGTATTTTTCCTGCGCCTCGGCGTCGCCGCGGTAAACGTCTACCACGTAGCTCAAAAGCTGGAACGTATAAAACGAAATACCGAGCGGCAGCGCGATGCGCTGCACAAACGCCGGTACCTCTCCGAAAACGGAGCAGACCATGCCGGCATACTTGAAAAAGCCGATCAGCCCGAGATTCACAACGCACGCGAGCACGACCCATACGCGGGCGCTTTTCTCTTCGCCTCGCGCCCGCTGCACGCGCAGGGCAAAATACCAGTCGAACAGCGCCATCGCCATAAGCAGCAGCACGTATACCGGCTCACCCCACGCATAAAAGATCAGCGAGAAAACAAGCAGGCTGATGTTCTTCGCACGCAGACTGCGGCAGAGCGCATACACCGCCAGACTCAGCGGTAAAAACGCATATAAAAAGATCAAACTGGAAAAAACCATGGATTATCCCCTTTCCGGGAGAGTTAATCTGGTTAATTATAGAAATAAAAACCGGTTTTGTCAATTTTTTCCTGTCGAACGGCGCATAAAGCCGCCGAGCGCGCGGCAAACTGTCCGTCAGGGAGGGATTAGGCATGGAGGAAAGAGAGCAGGAAGCGCTGCGTGAGCTTGGCAGCGCACGGGCCGGGGAGATTCATTGCATCACGATCATCGGGCAGATCGAAGGCCACGTGATGCTGCCGCCGGACACGAAAACAACGAAGTATGAGCACATCATGCCGCTGCTCGCGGCGGTGGAGGAGGCGGAGGACATCCGCGCACTGCTCATATTGCTCAACACCGTCGGCGGTGACATTGAAGCGGGGCTCGGCCTTGCCGAGATGATTGCCGGGATGAGCAAGCCGACGGCGAGCGTTGTTCTCGGCGGCGGCCATTCCATCGGCGTCCCGCTCGCGGTGGCGGCCGACCGGTCATTCATCGTACCGAGCGCTGCCGTGACGATCCACCCGGTACGGCTCACGGGCGTCGTGATCGGCGTACCGCAGACGTACGATTATATTTCGCGCATCAGCGAGAGGATCGTCCGGTTCATCACCGGTCATTCCCACATCACGCCGGAAAAATTCACCGAGTATATGACGCGCACCGGTGAGCTGACGCAGGACATCGGCAGCGTGCTTGACGGCGAGGAGGCCGTCGCCTGCGGGCTCATTGACGAGCTTGGCGGGCTCTCCGATGCGCTTGACTACCTGCACCGGCGCATCGACGTTTCCAAAGGCCCCATCTGACGAGGGGGCTGTCGAGCGAAGCGAGACTGGGGGAGAGACGTCTTTCCGTCTTTTTTTGACCAACTTTCTCTCCCTCCGTCACGGCGCTGTGCGCCGCGCCACCTCCCTCGTCAGAGGGAGGCAGCAAAAAAGAGAAGTCAGTTTGACTTCTCTTTTCTTCTTATGAAATACAGGATCAGGGATACGACGCCGAGACCCAGCAGCGCGCCGGCGCTGTCGATGAGGACGTCCCGCACCTGGCTGCCGCGGTGGGAGAAGATCTGGAGTGTTTCGTCGATCGCACCGGTCAGCGTGCCGAGTCCCCAGGCGGTGAAAAAGCGCTTTTTTCCCGCGCTCTCGAGCCGGAGGAACACGAGCGCTGCAAACACCGCGTACTCGGTCACGTGTGCTGCCTTGCGGATGATAAAACTCGTCGGCTGCTCGGCGACACCGTCTCCGTCCTCGTCGGACATATAGGTGAAAAAGTCCGCGCCGAGACCGAGTTTTTCCGCGGCGGTATTCAGCGTGGTCATAATGCCGTCACTGATCTGTCCGGACAGCTCGCGGGAGGCGAGCGAGTTGCCCCAGATAAACACGAGCGCAAGGACGATCAAAACGGTCAGAAGACGTTTATGCTTCATTTCAGATCTGCGGCTTCTTCACACGGATGCGCGCGATGAAGCAAAAGCCCACAACGAAAAGCACAGCGCCCATCACCCACGGCATAATGCTCTCGTTCGCGAGGCGGACGAGCGACACGAGCGGCACAATGACCGCCGACCACGTGACCGGCAGCCCCTCAAACGAGGTGCGGTTTTCGCTTGTGGTCTCCTGCCGCTTCTGCTCGGTGACGTTGAAATACCCCAGCCGGATAACGGCGCAGAGCGTATAGAACATCAGCACCGCCATGGCTATGCCGGTGATGCCCATCGCGTGGCCGATGGCGCTCGGCAGCACGCCAAACGACACAAGATCGCACAGCGAATCGATCTGGATGCCGAACACCTCGGCGTCCTTCGTGCGCTTCGTGGCACGGGCGATCTTCCCGTCGAACATATCGCACACGCCGCACAGCGCAAGGCCGATCACCGCCGGCCAGATCTTTCCGTCCGCCGCGGCGCAGATGCTCCCCACCGCGATGCACAGCTCTATGTATGTCAGAATGACCGATACATTCCAGAATCCAACGAATTTTTTACTCACAAACCGTTCTCCGTTCTAAAAAATATATCTTATCATAAAGCACGCGGAGATTTTTTTCAAGAGCGGGATTTGACGCGGCGGACACTCTCTGCTATTCTGTAAGAACTCACTAAACGATACCGGAGGTCTTATTATGACCCGTTGGGAAAATACATCGGTCTGCCGCGCGCTCGGCACGCTCTCGTCGTGGCCGGTGCGGGCGCTCTCGCATCTGCCGCTCAAAGCCGGAAAAAAGCGCGGCAGTCTTTCCTTCTCGCAATGGTTCCTTCTGCTCGGCATGGGGGCGATGCTCTGCGTGCCGCACGGCGCGTGGAACAATCTCTACGGCGTGCTCTTCGCGCTCGCCGCGCTTCTCGTCTACTGGTTTGACTGCGCCGCGAGGCACGAAACGCCGTGGAACGCCGGAAAGCTCGGCTTTTCCGCGCTCGGCTTTCTTTTGATGACCGTGCTCTGCACGCTCTGGGCGGGGAACAAAGCGGGCAATCTTCGCGTGGCGCTCTTTTTCTGGACGGGTTTTCTGCTCGCATATCTCACGGCAGCACAGTTCCGCAGCCGCGACGAGCGGCGCACTGCGGCGGCGATTTTGTATATCACGCTGCTCGGCATTTCGCTCTACGGACTGCGAAACTACCTGACCGGCACGGAATCCTCGGATGTGCCGATCGACGGCGAGATGTACCGGCGGCTCGGCGCCACGCTCGAGCACGGCATCAACTGCGGTGAATTTCTCGCCATGGCGCTGCCGATCGCGCTCGTCTGGGCGCTCACCGCCCGGACACGGGCGCAGCGCATCGCGCTCACGGTGCCGCTCCTTCTCCCCTGCGCGGCCATTCTGCTCACGTATGCCCGCACCGGGTGGATCATGCTCGCTCTCGCGTTTGCGGTGCTGCTCTGGTATAAAAAGAAAATTCTGCTGCTCCCGGCGGCGGCGCTCGGCATCGGAGCCCTCTTCCTGCTGCCGGAGAGCATCCAGGCGAGGTTTCTTTCGATGCTCGACTTCTCGAACGCCTCGGCGTCCGGGCGATTCGTGCTCTGGGGCGAGTGCTTTGCGCTCTGGAAGGAAAAATGGCTTCTCGGCATCGGTCTGGGGCCGGAGAATTTTTACGCCGCCTATGCCCCCTACGCCACCGGGCTTCTCAACTTTCAGCCGCCGCACTCCAACATGCTGTATCTCGAAATGTTCCTTTCGACCGGTATTCTCGGCGGACTGCTATTCTGTGGTTTCTTCTTCGGGATTTTTGGCCGGCTCAACCGCACAGTGCGCGCCATTCCCGAAAAGAGCGGCCGCTGGCCGGCGCAGGCGCTCATCGCCTCGCTCGCCGGAGCCACACTCGGCGGCATCCCGGAATACATCTGGTTTTACCCGCGCATTCTCTTTTTCTGGTGCGTCCTCTTCGGCATGGCGATCGCCATTTCAGACAATAGCTGAACAGACAATAGCTGAGGTTCGCCCGGCGGATCCCGCACAAACGGGATCCGCCGGGTTTTTGTATATTCCCCTTGACAGGATGATTTCTGCGCCGTATAATAACATATCGTTATATATAACGTATTGTTATTGTCGAGGTAATATTTATGCCTGCCGTAAAAAAGGTTTCCCGGGAAGAGATCGTCGAAGCCGCTCTCGAGGTGGTGCGGGACGGCGGCTTTTCCGCCGTCAACGCCCGCAGCGTTGCAAAGAAATTGGGTTGTTCCACGCAGCCGATCTACTTCTCGTTTCGGAACATGGACGAGCTGAAAGCCGCTTTGATCGAGCGCGCCGCGCAAATGCACGAGCAACGTGTGCGTGACTCGCTGCGCGCCCACGAGGGGAACGACAGCCGCTACAGCAGCTACGGCATGGGCTTTGTCCAATTCGCCGCAGAGGAAAAACAGCTTTTCCGCTGGCTGTATCTGGAGGGTGAACAGCTGGGGCCGTATCAAAACGACATACTGCTGCCGGAGGTCATCGGCGTGATCATGGAAGAATTCGGCTATGGTGAGGACGTTGCGCGCCGGTTCCATCAGGATATGATCTATTTTACCTACGGTCTGGCCATTCTTGCTAACACCGGGCATTTGCCTCTGACGGAGACGGAGCTTCGCGAGGCGTTCCGCCGGGAGTTTCGCGCACTGATCGCCATTTATGGAAAGCCGCCGAAGCTGCCGGAATTTGCCGTAAACGGCTGATCTGCGAGCTGCTTTACAGGCAATCATGAAAGGAAAAAAATGAAAGAATTGATTATATATGTCCACGGGAAGGGCGGCTCCGCAGAGGAAGCCGAGCATTACCGGGCGCTCTTTCCGAACAGCGCAGTCATCGGCTTTGATTATCATTCGCAGACTCCGTGGGACGCAAAGGACGAATTTCCGGCGTTCTTCGCCGCGCAGCGAGAGCGCGGCGAGCGCCTTACGCTAATCGCCAACAGCATCGGCGCCTATTTTTCGCTCTCCTCGCTCCATGAGGCGCTCGTGGACAGAGCGTACTTCATCTCCCCCGTCGTGGACATGGAAAAGCTCATTGGCAGCATGATGCTCTGGTCGAATGTGGCCGAGCCGGAGCTTGCGGAGAAGGTCGAGATCGCCACGGATTTCGGCGAAACGCTCTCGTGGCGATATCTCTGCTATGTGCGGGAGCACCCGGTCGCATGGCGCGTCCCCACCCGCATTCTGTACGGAGAGCGGGATAATCTGACCTCCCCGGAGACCATATCGGCCTTTGCGGCGCAGCACGGTGCCAAACTGACCATTATGCCCGGCGGCGAGCATTGGTTCCATACAGCGGAGCAGATGCGGTTTCTGGACGATTGGATCACAGGGAACAGATGATGAAAAGCGGCGTGACTTTTCCGAAGTCACGCCGCTTTTTGGGCGTATGTTATTCAGCTGAACAAAATCTTGGTATTCTCGCCCATGGTGACCGATTCGGGATAGAGCGGCAGAAACACGTAGCCGGCCTCCTTCAGCTGCTGGACAATGCCGGGGAAAGCGCTGATCGTGTTGGTGTTCCAGTCGTGGCTGAGCACAACCGCGATGTCAAGCTGCTCGACCTCCCAGACGCCCGTGCCCTGAATCTCCTCGGCGCTCTTTCCGGCGACGCCGTTATCGAACACATCGCACGACCACTCGATCCACTCGTACCCCGCCTCGCGGATTGCCTCGGTCGGGTCGGTGCCGAGCAGCATTTTGGCATGAGCCGAGCCGCCCGGGAAGCGGAAGAGTTCCGTGTGGAAGCCGGTGCATTCGTACACCCACTCGTCCTGCTTATCGATCATTTCGATCAGGCCTTCCGTGTTCTGGTACAGATTGCCGTACTTGGCAAACTGATGGGAGTATGTATGGTTGGCGACGGCGTGGCCTTCGGCAAACTCGCGGCGGAGCATTTCGGCCTCGTCCTCAGATTCGTTCGCCTCGTGGGAGGTGAAGAACGTCACATGGGCGCCATATTCCTTCGCGGTATCGAGAACCTGCGAGGTGAAGCGCGTGGGGCCGTCGTCAAACGTCCAGTAGCAGATCTTGATGTCCGTTTCGCCCGCCTGAACCTTTTCCTCCAGTTCACGGATCTTGCCCGCATACTCGCGCCGCTTGGCGAGCGTCTCTTCCACGATGTTGTCGAGCCGCGCGCTCTCGGCACGGAGCTCTTCGAGCCGGGCGGTCTTGTCCTCGTTATCGGAGAGAACGCCGGAGAGCTCGGCGGCAAGCGCTTTGCCCGCATCACCGTCCTGCGAAATGTCCTCGCGCAGCGCATCCTGCCGCGCCTTCATATCCTCGCGCAGCGTATCGGTGCTCTCGTCCACGAGCTGCGTCTGCGCGCGGAGATCGGCGGCTTTTGCTTCGTATTCCGCCGTCGGCACGGTGCGGTACTGCAAAAAGGCAAACACACCGAAGCCTACCGCGACGAGCGCGAGCGCAAGCAGAACAAAGTTAATTACCTTTAAGGTATTCTTCAACCTGATCCACTCCCTTCTGCATCTCTTCGTAGACGGAATTGTAGTACGCCGTATCCTCGTCTGCGAGCTTTCCTTCCACTTCCTTTTCCATCGCCGAGATCGACTCGTCGAGCGCGGCGTTGTCGGCCTTGAGCGAGTCGATCTTCTCCTGCGTTTCGGCAAGAACCTCCTGCTCCGCCGCCGTCCACGCGGCGGCTCCAGCCTCGGTCTCGGGGTTCAGCGCGTCATACTGCGCCTGCGCGGCGGAAAGCTCTCCCTCCGCCGCGGCCACGGCATTCTCGCCGTCGGCGCGAAGAGCCGCCGCCTGACGCAGAAAATAGACGCCGCACACGATGCCGATGATCAAGACCACCGACAGCAGCACGGTCATTACAGTGCGTTTCATCGTTTTGTAATCACTCTTTTCTATACCTTTTTCGGCCGCGGTGCGGCCGGTTTTCCTTTTTCGTAGAGCGCAAACAGCTCCTGTGTCTGGCGCGTGAGATCAAACTCCGTCACAGCGTGTCGGCGGGCGTTTTCGCCGCACACGCGGCGGTACGCATCGTCCGTCATGAGCCGGTACATGGCGCTGCACAAAGCGGGCACGTCCCCGGGCGTCACGCACGCCCCGCAGCCGGAAGCGAGATCCGCGCCCGCGCCAACGTCCGTCATGATGAGCGGCAGTCCGCATTCCATCGCCTCGAGCGCGGCGAAGCTCATCGCTTCATTATAAAGCGCGCTGCTCACATAAGCGTCCGCCGAGCACAGCAGCGTCTCGGCGTCCGTGCGGTAGCCCGCGCGAATCACGTTTTCGCTAAGGCCCCGAGCGCAAATGCCCTCACCCACGGCGTCGAAGAGCTCTCCGTCGCCCGCAATAAGGCAGACGAACGGTTTAGGCGTGCGCTCCTTGAGCTGCGCGAGCGCGTCCAGCAGAAAGAAGAGTCCCTTCTCCGGCGCGTAGCGCGCCATGGCGAGAAAGACGGAGCAATCCTCCGGCAGCGAAAACTCCGTTCGGATAACATTCTGCCGCGGCGGGAGCGGCTTTGGCTCAACGCCGTTGAAAATTACGCATATCTTCTCTTCTTTGACGCCGTTTTGGCGCAGAAGGTTCGCCCCCTGCGTGCACACGGCGACGCAAGCGGTCTCGTGCGGCGTGACAAGGCGGTTGAGTGCGCGCCAGAGGAAGCCCTGACGCACGGTGAGATGGCTCGTGAACACAACGCGCGTCTTGCTGCGCCAGAGGCGGGAGAGCACGGCGATCGCGTTTTCGCGCGGGTACTGCGCGTGGATAACGTCGATATCGTTTTCCGCGCAGAGCCGGGCAAGACGCCGCGCCGCCGTGAAAACGTGCGAGGCGCGAAGGTCGAGCCGGAAAACGCCGCAGCCGAGCTCCTTTGCCTTTTCGGCCAGCTCCCCGCCGTCCATGTAGGCCAGAAAGCATCGGTGTCCCTGCGCGGAATACGTCCGCATCAGGTTTTCCACATACTTTTCCGTGCCGGCCTTCCCGGCGTAGCTGATGAGATAGAGAATGTTCAAATCGTTAATAGAAGAGCTTCGCGATCGGGCTGTCGGCGTCGAGGATCAGCGTCTTTTCCGCACCGGTCATGGATGCCTGCAGCGCGTCAAGCGCGATCATGAACGTATAAAACTCGGCCTCCTCCGGCGAGTCGTACACCTCGGAGAGGATGCGCATATACTCCGCGTCGCCCTCGGCGCGCACCGTGGCGGCGGTCGCATCGGCGTTGGCGAGGAGGATCTGCACCTGTTTGTCGGCCTCGTTGCGGATCTCCTTGGCGCGGCTCTCGCCCTCGGCAAGATAGCCGGCGGCGATGTTGTTGCGCTCGGAGATCATGCGGCTGAATACGGCGGATTTGTTGTCGTCCGGGAGGTCGATCTTCTTCGTCTCCACGGCGATAAGCTCAATGCCGTAGCGGTCGAACGCATCGCCGATCGTGGCCATAACGGTACGCACGAGCGTGCCGTCGCGCCCGGAAATGATCTCCGCCTGCGTCATGGAGGAGAGAACGGTTTTGAGCGCATTATAGACGTTCGCGTTGATGCGCCCTTCGGCATTTGACACGCTGCCGGAGAGCGTTTCGATGAAGAGGCGCGGATCCTCAATGCGCCATACAGCGAAGCAGTCGGCGATGAGGGTCGTTTTATCTGCGGAGATCATGTCGCTCACGGGCAGGTCGTAGAGCAGCACCGTATTGGGGAGCGTGCTCATCTCCTGTACAAAGGGGATCTTAAAATAGAGTCCCGGCTCGCTCTTCACATCGACGACCGCGCCGAACTGGCGCACGACGCCGTACTCGTTCGGCTGCACAACGTACAAGCTGCTCAGAAGCAGCACAAGGATCACAACGGCGAGCACCGCGATGAGGATCGTCCGGCCGATATGGGCGGGGCGCTTGTTCGTATATTCTTCCATAATTACGGCTCCTCCCCTGTCGTGGTCGTTGTGTTCGCGCCGGTGAAGCTCTCAAGCGGGAGAACGGTTTGCAGCGCGCTGCCGTCCTTGCCGGTGATGACGATCTTCATATCCGGGAACACCTTGGTGATCATTTCATAGAACAGGCGCTGGCGCGTGATCTCCGGGTACTTGGAGTATTCGGCGTACAGCTCCGTGAAGCGCGAGGCCTGTCCCTCGGCCTCGGCGATGCGGGAGGCCTTGTAAGCTTCGGCCTGCTGCAAAATTTCGTCCGCGTTCGCCTTGGCGGCGGGCAGTTGCTCGTTGGCGTACTTGTTCGCGTTGTTGATGGCGGTCTCCGCCTCCTGCTTGGAGGTCTCCACGGCCTTGAAGGCCTGCTGCACCTCGAGCGTGGGGGGCTCCGCGTCCTGCAAGGCGATGTTCACGAGAACGATGCCGAGATCCTCCTGCTCGAGGCGGGTGCTGATCTTGTCGCGGATGACACCCTGAATTTCCGCCTTGCCGGTCGTGATGATATCGTCCACACCGTAGAGGCCAATCGTATCGCGGATATAGCTCTGGCAGAGCATTTTCAAAATGGCTTCGGGCTCCGCGCTGTTATAGAGGTACTTCACCGGATCGTCCACGCGGTATTCCACATAGAAATCCACGTTGACGAAGTTGAAGTCCACGCTGATCATGAGCGATTCGTCCTCGTTATTGATGTTCGTGCGCAGATCGTAGCCGAGCGCAAAGCCCTGCGTCGCCTTGCTGACGATGGTTTTCTGCTGGATGATGGGGATCTTGAACTTGAGGCCGGACGTGCTCACGACGGACGGCTTGCCGAACGTTGTGATAACGGCGTACTCGTCCTCCTGCAGCTGATACACCGAGCCGAAGCCCAGCGCGCCGACCAGCACAAGCACCGCCGCGATCGTCACGATCGTGCGGGGCAGTCCCTTTTTCCCGTCGCCGTCCTTTTTGCGCGTGCCGACTACAATGAGCGCCGCCACCGCCGCAAGGACGAGGATGAGTGTGATAAAGCTCATGGGATTCTCCTTTCTTTGTACGGCGAGAACATGCTATTTCGCCATATAACAGCATAGCACAGCGTGCCTCGTTTGTCCAGAAAAGCCCTTCAGGGCGGGCAGAGGAAAAAGTAACGGAAGAGGCAGTTTTCCGGCTCCGGGCTTTCCAGTGCCTCTTCGCAGAATATCTCCGCTCTGCCGATGCCGCGGTGCTCTGCCTCCGCGCGCAGCTTCTCCAGCGCCTCGCGATCCAAGCCGGGCGCGGCGCGGCGGCTTGTCCGTTTTACGCTCCCCATCATCGTAATGAATATTTTCGCCCAGCTCTACAGTCTGGTAGACTCCGTGATCGTGGCGCAGTTTGCCGGGAACCGTTCTCTCGGTGCTCGCGGCGGTCAACGGCTGCATGGCGATCGGCTACTGTCTTGTGCAGGGCGCGGGGGCGCTCACAAGGCTTTATCTTCCCGACCGGGACAGCGCCGCCTTCGCGCTTGCCCGCTCGTATCTTTTGCTTCTCATCCCGAATTATTTCCTGCAATTCGGAAAATCCAGCCTTGAAGCCGTATTCAAGGCACATTTGAAAATTTCGCTCGTGACCGTTTCGGCCATGCTCTCGCTCGCGGTACGCGTGGCGCTCGGGTATGCGCTCGCCCCTTCCTACGGTATCACGGCGCTCGCGTGGGCAACGAACATCGGCAGCGCCGCGGCGCTTTTGCTCTGCTTCGTCTTTTACCGCGTCCGTTTTCACAGCGCTCCTGCATAAAATATCCCGCCGCAGACGTTTTTCGTCGGCGGCGGGTAATTTTATTTTTTCACTTTTCGCACCGGGCGAGTGATGCTGCGGATGAGGAGCGTGCCGAGCACCGCTGCGCCGATAAAGAGCACTCCGGCGGCGATGGCGAGCACCGTGACCGTCCAGCGGAGATTTTCGATCTCCGCTGCGGAGCTGTCCGCCGTCTCCGGCGCCGCTTCCGGCGTGGGCGACGGCGAAGGCTCCGCGCTGGGCGAGGGTTTCGGGGTTGGCGATGCCTCCGGCGCGGTGGCGAGACCGTAGCGCTGGAGCGTTTCCTCGCGCGTATCGTAGACATAGAGCCCCGGCTCGCCGCCCTCTGGCCGCGCGTAGAATACGACGTACTCTCCCCCGTCCTCCGGCAGATACGCCCGGCAGACGGTGCCGAGCAGCGCGTAATCGCCGAGCATGCAGCCCTCCGGCGGCTGAGACGAAAGGATCGCCGGATCGAGGATCGTGTACGTTTTCCCCTCCACGGTGAAGACCGTCCGCCCGGCGTCGGGCGTTGCAGCCGGGATCTCCGGATCGGTCGTATCGACGTGGTTGTCGCTCGTGGGCTGCGCGGCGGCGCTCTGCCCCTGCCGCGTGACAGCGAGCGTATAGACTCTCTGCGCGCCGTTTCCGGCGGTGACCGTGACGGTCACATAGTTCAGTCCGACGGAGAGCGAGCCATTCCCGCTCACGTTGGTGGTCGCCGCGGCATCGTTCTTCACGGCGCTCACGGCAAGCCACGTTGTCTCGTAAGGCACCGTCACGGCATAGTTCGTCACGTTGGGGGAGAAGGCCGGAGAGAGAGAGCCGGGGTCGATGTAGAGCGCGGAGAGCGTGCAGTCGCCGGAGGCCGACGTGATCGTCACCGCCGCGCTGTGGGAAGCATACTCCACGCTCACCGCGTCGCCCCCGGCATTGCTCGCACTGCACGCCGTCGGGCGGATCGTCGTCGTACCGACGGCGCGGGCGGTGAAGCTCAGATGGAGGGAGAACTTTCCCTCGCCGCTGCCGCTGTAGTCCACGATGCGCAGACTGCCGCCGTTATCCTGCACCGCCGCGTTGCCAAGGCCCCCGGACACGCCGGTATAGGCAAGATAGTCCGTATCGTACACGAGCGTCAGATCCATGCCCGCCACGGCGGAAGTCGTATACACGTTCACCGTGACGGTATTCCCCACGACAACGCTGGGGTCGGAGAACATCACGTCCGTATCCGCCGCCTTCGCGCTCAACGTGAGCCACGGCAGCAGCGCCGCGGCAAAAAGCGCCGCGAGGATCGGTTTTCTTTGTTTCATCGGCAAGCCCTCCTTACGGCGTAATGGTCGCCGTGCCGAGCAGATGGTTTCGTATGCGGATGAGATCGTTGATCGCCGCCGTACCACTGCGGTCCACGTCCGCCGCGGCCAGACTCAGCCCGGTCAGCTCGCCGGTGCCGAGAAGGTGGTTGCGAAGCTTGATAAGATCGCTGATGGTGACGGCGCCATCGCCGTTAATGTCGCCCGCAACGACGACATACCCGGAGGCAAACACCGCTTCCGCGTCATCTTGCTCATACGTGATCTTGACAAAATCGCCGGTACACATCGGCGAGTCCTGTGCCTTGGCAGCACCCGAGGCATCCGCCACGGTGAGCGTGCCGCCGCTCAGGCCGAGCGTCGAGGCGAAGGAAGCCAGTGTCGTGCCAGGCGCAACGCCCGAAACGCGCCCGTCGGCGCTGAAGGCGTAGGGGCCGGTGATCGTCACCGGCGCGTCCGGCGCGCGGCGGTGGATGGAGAGCGTATACGTCTCCGACGCGCCGGACTCCGCCGTCACGGTAAGCGTGACGGTATTCACGCCGACGCTGAGCGCGTATTCACCCGCACCGGAAACGCTCGCCGCGGCGTTGAGCGGCGAGGCCGTCACGGTGATGCGCTCGGTCTCATTCGGCACGATGACGGTGTATTCCCGGATATCGCGCGAAAATGCAGGGGAGAGTGCGCCGGTGCTCACTGTGAGCGAGGAAAGCTTCGTGTTCGGCGAGCCGTCGCCCGTCGGGGCGGGCACCGCAGAGCCCGGCATGTTGAGATACACCGGGATATTGAACGTGAGCTTTGAGGCGCGCATCTCCTCGCTGTAGGCATAGGAGAGAAGCCGTCCCTCGCTCGCCGCGCCCGCGACGTTCGTCATGTACTGGTTCCAGTACATGTTTTCGCCCTGTACGTTGAAGCGTTTGAGATAGAGCGTGTTCTGCCCCGCAGCAACATAGTTTGCCGCATAAAAGGCCGCGCCGCCGCAGATGGCTTTATATAGGCTGTTCCACGGCCGCCCCCACGAGGTGCCGCTGCCATTCTGGCCGCCGCTGGCGTACCACAATCCGCGCTCCACGGCGGAATACTCCGCCGTCTTGTAAGCGCCGATGTTGAAGGCGTTGTAGTAGCCCGGAAAGCGGCGATTCGTGCCGCTGATGCTGTCGCTCGTGCCGTTCGTGCCCATCTCCTGAAGCATCATTGCCGCGAGAATGTACGGGCTGACGCCGTAGTCCGCCCCGGCGGTATAAAGCGTTTCGGCGTAGGTGGTCACGCCGTTTGAGGGATCGAGGTCGGTATCGTACGTCGTGTCGGCGAGGAACGTGCCGGACACGAGCACCGCGAGACTTTCCCGCGTCTGCGACGCCGCGTCGTACCCCTGATAGAGGAACTGGAACACGGCGCTGCTGTCAAGGAAATTGCGCGGGTCCATGTAGTGCGCAATGATCTCGCGCGACGCGGCGACCCAGCCGCCGCTGTCGAGCTCGACCCACGTGTTGTCCGTCCAGTTGAACGCGCCCTCCTGTGTAGACTTCCACGAGGACGGGGCGCTGCCCCACACAAGGCTCTTGCCGAGGACGTTCTCTTCGTTCACGGCGTTGTTCCAGTCCACGTTCGTGAAGAACGGCCGGAACTCCCACGCCGGATACCGGCTGTGGAGCTGCCAGAGTGGCTCCAGATAGCTCTCCAGGAAGCCGAGCGCGCGAAGCTGCGCGAGATATGTATCGCGGTCATCCGCCGCGGCGGCTTCCGGTTCGGATACCGGCGTTTCTTCCGCGGACGGCTCGTCCGGCGCCGGGGTTTCCTCCGGCGCGGGCTCGGCGAGCGTTACGCTCTCCGCGGGGATGTAGCCGGTCTCGCCGCCGGGCTTTTGTATGTAATACCAGAGCGTGCCGTTCGCGTCCGTCTCCTCGCTGAGCACGGTAATGACGCCGCCGTCCAGTATCTCCCCCGCCGCTTCGCCGCCGGGCGATGTAAGAAGAAGGAGAATGCCCGTCGGGGCAGTCACGGTGCCGGTTTTCGTGTCCGCGGCTAGCGCGGACGGCATTACGGCAGCCAGCAGCAGCGCAACCAAGATCAGCGCCGCGGCACGGCGGCAGAAACGGCGGTTCTTCGGCATGGCATTCCCTCCTCTCAGGCAGTTTTGAAAAGTTACAAATTGTAACTATATTCTACCATCCCGCACCCCCTCCGTCAACCGCCAGTTTTTGCCGGTACAAAAGCTCCCCGAAAGACTGAGCAATTCCGAGAACCGGTACTGCTCTTGCTCTTAGCAAAGTGCATTGCATTATGAAATGATTAAGGAATGGATGGTCAAAAACCAGAAAAGTCTCCTTGAAATGTGGGATAGTCAGGACTTAAGGAGGCTGCCGCCGCTCTAAAGGAGGCATTGCAATGATACCGAAAATTAAAAGTGTGTACACGATGCCAGGCTACCGTCTGGACGTTGTATTTGACGACGGAAAAAGCGTTGTCTATGACGTTTTGGACGATATCCGTCAGTTGCCCGGTTATAAAGATCTCATGCTGATCCATGGTCTTTTCGATCAGGTACAGCTGGATGAAAGCCGCACATGCGTATTTTGGAACGACTGGATCGATTTGCCCAGCGATGCGATCTACAAATACGGCACACCTCGAAAAAACTGAATCAATGTAAAAGCAGCCGACAACACCATCGGCTGCTTTTGGTTGTCTCCCTCTGACGAGGGCAGACTCTCCCCGGCGGGGAGAGCTGTCGCCGCAGGCGACAGAGATAGGGGCGGGGGTGGATTTTGCCGCAGGCAAAAGACCGAGGGAGAGATATTCTGCGCGGAAGCTTTTAATTTTTCTCTCCCTCAAAGAGGGAGCCTTTTAAGCGCTCAAATCGATCCACAAAGCTGGCCGAAGCCGTACAGCGGCCACGCCGACGCAAACGACGCGATACCGTAGAGCAGCGGGAGGAGAATGACCCACACCGCCATCTCCTCTACGGCAAAAACAGATCGTAAGGACTACGCCAACGATACAGCCCACCCGGACGGAAAGCTATGCCAGAAGCTTGATGCTGCTTCCCACGTTTGAAAACACAATTGCCACTCCTATACCGTACAAAATCGCCTCTTCGGGAAAAAATCCGAAGAGGCGATTTTTTGCTATAACGCTTGTCAGCCGCCGAGGTAGGCTTTCTGCACCTGCTCGCTCTTTGCAAGCTCCTCGCCGGTGCCGGAGAGGGAGACCTTGCCGTTTTCGAGCACGTACGCGCGGTCGGCGATGGAAAGCGCCATCTGCGCGTTCTGCTCGACGAGCAGGATGGTCGTCCCGGCTTTGTGCAGCGACTGGATAATATCGAACACCTGCTCGACAAGGATGGGCGCAAGACCCATGGAGGGCTCATCAAGCATCATGAGCTTCGGCGCGCTCATCAGCGCGCGGCCCATGGCGAGCATCTGCTGCTCACCGCCGGAGAGCGTTCCGGCAACCTGGCGGCGGCGCTCCTTCAGACGCGGGAACAGCTCGTACACCTTTTCGAGTCCCGGCTCCACGGTGGAGTTGGCGCGGGTGAACGCGCCCATTTCCAGGTTTTCCTCCACGGTCATCTGCGCAAACACGCGCCGTCCCTCCGGGACGAGCGCCAGACCGTCCTTGACGATCAGGTGAGGCGCTTTGTGCGAAATACTCTCGCCCTGAAAGACAATATCGCCGCCGCGGCTGCGAAGGAGACCCGCGATGGTGTCGAGCGTCGTCGTTTTGCCCGCGCCGTTCGCACCGATGAGCGTTACGATCTCGCCCTCGTTGACCTCGAAGGAGACGCCTTTGATGGCGTGGATCGCACCGTAATACACTTGAATGTCTTTGACTTCGAGAAGCATGCGTCAGCCCTCCTTTTTCTTGCCGAGATAGGCTTCGATCACGGCGGGGTTCGCCTGGATCTCCTCCGCGGTGCCTTTGGCGATCACCTTGCCGAAGTTCAGCACGCAGATGCCCTCGCAGATGCCCATGACGAGCTTCATATCATGCTCGATGAGCATGACGGCGATCTGGAACATGTCGCGGATTTTGACGATGTTCTCCATGAGTTCATACGTCTCGGAGGGGTTCATGCCGGCGGCAGGCTCATCGAGCAGCAGGAGCGACGGGTTCGTTGCAAGCGCGCGGACGATCTCCAGACGGCGCTGCGCGCCGTAGGGCAGCGAGCCGGCCTGGACGTTTGCCACGTCCTGCATATCGAAAATGGAGAGCAGCTCGAGCGCGCGCTCGTGCGCGGTGCGCTCCTGCCGCCAGTAACGCGGCAGACGGAAGATGCCCTCAAACGTGGAATACGGCTCCTGATTGTGCAGGCCGATCTTCACGTTATCCTCGACCGTGAGGTTATTGAAAAGGCGGATGTTCTGGAACGTGCGGGCAATGCCCATGCGGTTGATCTGCTCGGTCGTTTTGCCGGAGGTGTCCATACCGTCAAGCAGAATGGTGCCGCGGGTCGGCTGGTAAACCTTGGTGAGAAGGTTGAATACGGTGGTCTTGCCCGCGCCGTTCGGGCCGATGAGGCCGGCGATCTCCGTGCGGCCGATGGTGAGATTAAAGTCGTCCACGGCGCGGAGGCCGCCGAAATCGATGCCGAGATGGCGGCATTCGAGCACGGGTGTTTTGTCCAGATCGCGTTCGGGGATGATGGCTGTGCTCGGAAATTCGACCATTTTCCCTTTTTCAAACGTTTTAGACATCTTCCTTCTCCTCCTTCCGTCCGGGGATCACGCGGCGCAGCAGCGCCTTGAAATCGTCGTTGTTCGTCGCGAGCATCACAAGGATGAGGACGATGGCGTAAATCAGCATGCGGTAATCGGCAAAGCTGCGCAGCGCCTCGGGCAGCGCCGTGAGCAGCGCCGCGGCGATGACGGAGCCGAGCATGTTGCCCAGCCCGCCGAACACGACGAACACGAGAATGAGAATCGACGCGTTGAAGTCAAACTTATTGGCGGCGATGGTGGAGTAGTTGAGCGCGAAGAGCGCGCCTGCCGCACCCGCCATGGAAGCGGAGATGACAAAGGCAGTCATCTTATAGTGCGTCACGGGGATGCCGACGCTCTCGGCGGCGATGCGGTTATCGCGGATGGCGAGAATGGCGCGGCCCGCGCGGCTGTTCACGAGATGGAAAATCACGATAAGGCAGATTATCACGAGAATGAAGCCGCCGGTGAACGTGGCGATCTTCTGCACGCCGCTGATGCCCATCGGCCCGCCGAGGATAAGCTTTCCGCCCTCTTCCAGGTTTTCCGGTGCCTGCAGGAAACGGATGTGGTAGCCGTTGCTGTCAAGACCGATATAAAGGTTCGTGAAAATGCTCTTGATGATCTCGCCGAAGGCAAGCGTCACGATGGCGAGATAGTCGCCCCGGAGGCGCAGCACCGGGATACCGATGAGAAAACCGACAATGGCGGCGAAGATCGCGCCGATGACCATCGCGATGGCGAGACGGAGCGGAGCGCTTGCAATGACGCCCTGCAGCGACACCGCCGCCGTCGTGCCCATGAACGCGCCGACGCTCATAAAGCCCGCGTGGCCGAGCGACAGCTCGCCCATCACGCCGACGGTGAGGTTGAGCGAGATGGCCATGACGACATAGGCGCAGATCGGCACAAGCATGCCGCGCGCCGTGGAGGAGAGCACCTTCTGTCCGGAGAGGAGCTGGAGAACGATATACGCGGCGATCACCACGGCATACGTGATGCATTGCCGCCGGTTGGTTTTCATTCGGGCCAAAACTTTTTTCATCGTACGCACCTCACACTTTCTCGCGCACCTGCTTGCCCAGCAGGCCGGACGGCTTGACGAGCAGCACGATGATCAACACCGCGAACACCACGGCGTCCGACATCTGCGTGGAGATGTACGCCTTGGCCATGATCTCAATGATGCCGAGCAGCAACCCGCCGAGCAGCGCACCAGGGATGGAGCCGATGCCGCCGAACACGGCGGCGGTGAACGCCTTGATGCCGGGCATGGAACCGGTGGTCGGGACAAGCGTAGGATACGCCGAGCAGAGCAGCATGCCCGCAACGGCGGCAAGGCCGGAGCCGATGGCGAACGTCATGGAGATCGTCGCATCCACATTGATGCCCATAAGGCGCGCCGCGTCCTTATCCTCGGAGCAGGCGCGCATGGCCTTGCCCATTTTGGTCTTACCGATGAAGAGTGAGAGCGCAACCATGATGACAACGCACACGGCGATCGTCACAAGCGCAACATACGAAATGCGAAGCTCGCCGCCGAAGAGGGCAAAGCCCGTCTCGCCGCTTGCCGACTTGAAGAAGTTCGGGAACACCACCGGACTGGAACCCCAAAGCAGCAACGCCGCATTCTGGAGGAAATAGCTCACGCCGATGGCGGTGATGAGCACCGCGAGCGACGTTGCCGCGCGCAGCGGCTTATAGGCGAGCTTCTCGATCGTCATGCCGAGAACGGTGCACACGACCATGGCGAGGATCACGCCAACGACCGGCGGGAGATTAAACTTGGTGCAGGCGAAGAAGCAGATGTACGCGCCCACCATGATGACGTCGCCGTGGGCGAAGTTCAGCATTTTCGCAATGCCGTAGACCATCGTGTAGCCGAGGGCGATGATCGCGTAGATGCTGCCGAGGCTGACGCCGCTGATCAGAAAGTTCAGGAAACTCAAGGCTGACACCCCTTTCGGGTCAATTTCTTTCTCTTTTTCTCTCTTTGGTTTCGATTTGCAGGGGAATAACAGGGGAAAATGCGCATCGGAAAAAGGCTTCGTTGCGGCCTCTTTCCGCTGCGCGCCTTCCCGCGGCTATAGGACGGAGAGAGTATCTCCGTCCTATAGTCGGTGCGTGGGTCGGGCTTTTATCGATCAGTCAAGGCCGACGTAAGCGCCGTCCTGGATGACCATGCCCTTCGGGCTCTTGGTGACCTGGCCTTCGGTGTTCCAGGTCATGCCGGTGCCGGTCAGGCCGTCGAACGTCATGGAGGTGAACTGCTCGATCATCTTGGTGCAGAGGTCTTCCGCGCTCATGTCGGGCGTGGCGCCGGCGGCTTCGAGAGCCTGCGCGTAAGCGTAAACGCAGTCATAAGCGTCCGCGGCGAACTGGTTGGGAACTTCGCCGTACATATCCTGGTACTTCTTGACGAAGGCGGCGGTGCGCTCGTCGGTGGAGTCCGCGTTGAACGGGGTCAGGAGCATGACGCCCTCGGCGAGAGCGGTATCGAAGCCCTTCATGGTGAGGATGCCGTCCATGCCGTCCACGCCGAACCATTCGGGCTCATAACCGGCGGCAGCGGCCTGCGCGAGGATGAGGGAAGCGGGCTGGTAGTAGATGGGCATGAACACGAGCTCCGCGCCTTTGGTCTGCGCGTCGGCGATCTGGACGGAGAAGTCGGTGTCGTTGCCGTCGGCGAAGGTGGTGTCGCTCACGATCTCGATGCCGAGCGTATCGCAGGCAGCCTTGAAGGTCTCATAGATGCCCTTGGAGTAAACGTCGTCGTTCTTCCAGATGACGGCGACCTTGGTGGCCAGCTTCTTATCGGCGATGTACTGCGCGGAGGCGCTGCCCTGGTTGGGGTCGGTGAAGCACATCTGGAACTGGTTATCCTTGCCCTCGGTCGTGGCGACGGAGGAGGCGGACGGGGTCAGCGCGAAGATGCGGTCAGCGAACGTATCGCCGGAGGTGACTTCGCAGGGCTTGGAGGTAACGGAGCCGAGAGAGATCTGCATGCCCCAGTCCTTCAGCGTGTTGTACGCGTTGACGGCCTTTTCAGGGTCGTTCTGGTCGTCCTCGTAGCGCAGCTCAAACTGTACGCCGCCCTTGGCGTTGATCTCGTCCACGGCGATCTGCGCAGCGTTCTTTACGGCGTTGCCGTAAATGGCGGCGCCGCCGGTCAGGGGAGCTGTGCCGCCGATCTTGAACGCGGCGGTGGTGTCGGCGGTGGAGTCGGCGTTGGGAGCGGCGTTGGGAGCGGCGGAGCCGCAGCCGGCGAGGCATGCCATGAGCATTACGGCGGCGAGTACCATGCATACTACTTTTTTCATTGTTTCATTTCTCCTTTTCCTAATGTTTTAAACACAAATTTTGAATATAAAAACGGCCCTGTCCGAAAGGACAAGGCCGGATTTATCAAACCGGATTTATCTCTTTCGGCGCTCGGAAAAATTGCGTACAAGCAGAGCGGAAATAACCATAATAATGGATACAATAATGGTAATAAGCAGAATAAGCCCAAGGAGGCCAAGGGACAGTCGGAGGCCAAGAAGGGCGGAAATAAAAAGAACGGACACCGCCGCAACGATGCCCGCAATAACCGGATGGACAGAAGAAGTGCGCGCAGCACAAGAGCCGTCGCAAGACGCGGCGGAAGAAGCGCTATTCATCGAAAAACCGAAACCAAAGCAGTTCATGCGGCACCTCCTTCGTAAGATGGGCATATCATAGCACGCTGCATAACTATGCGTCAATAGAAAAATGCGAGACAATTTAAAATGCTAAAGCGCAATTTTTTGGGATTTTTCACAAACGCGCCAGTTTCTTTCCGGCAAAGGCGATAAAAAAACAGTATTTCGGCAGTAGACGCGGCGAAAAAAGGCTGATATAATGCCAGTGTAAAAACAGGAGTATCCATATACTTTATATAACGGAGGTAGTAAATCATGCCGATCGTAACCACAAAGGAAATGTTCCGCAAGGCGTATGAGGGCGGCTATGCCGTTGGCGCGTTCAACGTCAACAACATGGAGATCGTCCAGGGCATCACCGAGGCCGCGGCCGAGGTCAAGGCCCCCGTCATTCTGCAGGTCTCCCGCGGCGCGCGCGCCTACGCCAACCACACCTATCTCGTCAAGCTCATCGAGGCCGCCGAGCAGGAGACCGGCCTTCCGATCGCCCTGCATCTCGACCACGGCGACAGCTTTGAGCTCTGCAAGAGCTGCATCGACGGCGGCTTCACGTCTGTCATGATCGACGGCAGCAGCAAGTCCTTCGAGGACAACATCGCTCTCACCCGCCAGGTCGTCGAGTACGCGCACGACCACGGCGTCGTCGTTGAGGCCGAGCTCGGCACGCTCGCGGGCGTGGAGGACGACGTCCATGTCGAGGCCGAGGACAGCTCCTACACCCGTCCCGAGGACGTGGAGGAGTTCGTGACCCGCACCGGCTGCGACAGTCTCGCCATCGCCATCGGCACGAGCCACGGCGCTTACAAGTTCAAGCCCGGCACGAAGCCCCAGCTCCGCTTCGACATTCTGGAAGAAGTCGCCCAGCGTCTGCCCGGCTTCCCCATCGTGCTGCACGGCGCTTCCTCCGTGCCGCAGGAGTTTGTCCGCATCATCAACGAGCACGGCGGCAAGATGCCCGACGCTATCGGCATCCCCGAGGAGATGCTGCGCAAGGCCGCTACCATGGCCGTCTGCAAGATCAACATCGATTCCGACCTGCGTCTCGCAATGACCGCCTCCATCCGCAAGTACTTTGACGAGCACCCCGAGGGCTTCGACCCCCGCGCCTATCTCAAGCCCGCCCGCACCGCCATTCACGACATGGTCCGCCACAAGATCGTGGACGTGCTCGGCTGCGACGGCAAGGCCTGATCGCCGCTTTATCCCAAAATTCAAGCGCCGGGGTAAATGCCCCGGCGCTTTCCATCATGAGGTCACACTATGCCGTTTACCGGATTTACGAGCGAGGCCGGAGAATTTCTCTGGGAACTCGCGTTCCACAACGAAAAGCCGTGGTTTGAAGCGCACAAGGAGCAGTTTCTGCGCGCGGTGAAGGAGCCGTTCGACGCGCTCGCAAAGGAAACGCTCGCGCTCATGCAGGATAAACACCCGGACGAGCCGTACTGCCTCCACATCTCGCGCATCTACCGCGACGCGCGGCGGCTCTTCGGCCGCGGGCCGTACAAGGATCATTTGTGGTTCACGCTCTGGACGGGCGAGGAGAGGCACAACAGTCCCGTGTTCTGGTTTGAGCTCTCCCCCGCCTCCTACAGCTACGGCGTCGGGTTTTACACCGCGACGGCGGAGCAGATGGCGGCGCTGCGCCGGTACATCGACGCCAACCCCGCCGAAATGGAGCGCCTCGCCAGGCGCGTGGCAAAAAGCGAGTTTCAGCTCGAGGGCGAGCCCTACAAGCGCCTCAAAAAGGACGTCGGCGAGGTTCTCAACCCGTGGTATAACCGCAAGTGGATCAGTCTCTGCGCCGAATACGATCACGGCGGAGCGCTCTATACGAGCGAGCTGCCCGGCGTGCTTCTGGACGCCTACGAAAGGCTCATGCCGGTCTACCGGCTGCTCAAGCGCTTCCCGGCGGAGCATACCGACGCAAAAGCCTCTCAGAGTTTGTGCCCGCAGGTGCAAATAGAGTCTTGATCATTTTCTCCGGCGACATGTGCGTCGGAGAAAATACCTCTCGGCTCGCAAACGTGCTCTCGGAGCGAGTGCGCTGCGGCGAGCCGCAGCCCCTCAAACGAGAGCCCAGCGCAGCGGGTCTCGTTTGAATTACTCCGAAATAATGACCGGCTCCCCCGCGCAGCGCAGCTTCCCGCCCCGCACAGCCACGCTCTCACCGGTGATATAGTTTACATAATCTCCGTCCGGCACCGGCACATTGACCTCGGCGCTCTTCCCCTTCAGGGAGAAGACGCCGAGCTTTTTCTTTTTTCCGTTATCGCGCAGGCAGACGGCGATGTCGTTCGCGTCGTCCGCTTCCGCGGTGAACCAGTCCTCCGCGGAGAGATGCTCCCGCCGCACGGCGTTGAGCTTTTGCAGCAGCGGCGTGATGTCCCTGCCGGTGCGCGGGAACACATCCTTATCAAAGAGGCTCGGAACGCGGTCGCAGGAATACTCCTGCCCGCCGTAGAGCAGCACCGTGCCCTTGAGGAAGTACAGCAGCGCCGTAAAGCTCCGACGCGCCTTCTCGTCCGGCACAAGCCTGGCCAGCCGCGGCATATCGTGGTTTTCCATGTACCGCAGCTTCACATAGTTCTCCGGATAAATGGCCTCCTGGAACGCAAGCATGTCCATCCACGCGCTGAGCGGCTGCTTTCCGGCGATGTACTTATCAAACGTCTCGCGGATATCGTATTCATACTCCATGTCGAACGCGGAATACAGCTCGTTATCGGTCGCCGCGGTGATGCCGCGCAGCCGGTTGAACACGAGGAAGCTCCGGTGCACCGACTCCGCCAGCCAGATGCACCCCGGGTGCACCTTCTCCACGGCCTCGCGCGCCTTGCGCCAGAACTCCACCGGCACGAGCGAGGCAACGTCGC
>CAKTBC010000011.1 GCA_934533005.1 uncultured Oscillospiraceae bacterium
CACGGCATCCCCAACGTTGCCAAGCTCCCGATCGATCCGCGTCTCGCCGCCTGCTCCGACGGCGGTCTCATGGAGGTATTCTCCGGCGACTGGCTCGACGGCATGGCCGACGCCGTAGAGAAGCTCTGATCCTCTCTCATGGAGATACGCCAATTCGTTCCCGGGGAGGAACAGGCGCTCAGCCGCCTCGCGGCGCGGACGCTGCTGGAGTATAACAGCCGGCACACCGCCCCGGAGGAGGAGCCCTGGATCCCCCTGCTCGTGGAAAAATACCGTCCCGAGGCGATCCTCGGCTTTTCCGAGGCCGGGCACACGTATGTGCTCTGCGACGGGGATACGCTCCTCGGCATGGGCGGCGTCCGCAAGACCGGGGACGATGAGTGTCTGATCTACGGTCTGTTCCTCGCGCCGGAGGCCATCGGGAAGGGCTACGGCACCATGCTCTTTCACGCGCTGGAAAAGGACGAGCTCTATACGCAGTGCCGCCGCGCCTGGCTCATCCCCACCACGGCCGCGCTGGGCTTTTACGAAAAAATGGGCTACACCTATATGGACGGCTACCGCGTCCGCCGGAAGGATGACGGGCTGTTCTATATGGAAAAGCATCTAAAATGAAGGCTTCTCCCCCGTGCGATCGCTCGCACGGGGGAGATTTTGTTTTCCCTGTCAAGGGCTTTTCAACGGAGGAAAAATGCGGTATACTTTTTCTGTATCTCTTAGAACAAGGAGCGATGCCGTTATGATGGAAGAATCGAGAGCGTTTCTGCGCACTCTGGGTCTGCCGGGGGGCGATCTGCATTCTCTCCCGGCCTCGGAGGCGGCCTTCCCCGGCGGGGCGCAGTTCGGGCTCGAGATCCCCACGGTGAACACCGCCGCCGCCGCCAAAGCGCTGCTGCGCGAAGCGCAGCGTCTCGGCATCACGGTCAACCGTATCGACGAAACACTCGGCGCCTTCCGTCACACACGCGCAGAGCTTATGGAATATGCCGCGCTCTGCCGCGACAACGGCGTCGCGCTCACGGTGTCGATCGGCCCGCGCGCGGCTTACGACACCTCCGCCACCCGCCTTTCGCGGCAGGGAGCCGTCATCGGCTACCGGCTGCGCGGCGAGGAGCAGCTCGTCCGCGCGCTCGAGGACGCGAAGCGCGTGTGCGATCTCGGCATCCGGGGCCTGCTCGTATACGACGAGGGGCTTCTCTGGGTTCTCAATGAGGCGCGCCGCGCCGGCGAGCTGCCCGCGGACACGGTGCTCAAGGCAAGCGCCCACTGCGGCCACGGGAACGGCGCGTCGTTCCGCCTGCTTGAGCGCTGCGGCGCGGACAGCATCAACCCCGTGCGCGATCTTTCGCTGGACATGCTCTGCGCGCTGCGCGCGAGTGTTTCCGTCCCGCTCGATATCCACACCGACTGCCCGGAGGCATCCGGCGGGTTCATCCGCACCTACGAGGCGCCCGAGATCGTGCGCTGCTGCGCGCCGGTGTATCTCAAAACCGGCAACAGCGCTCTGGCCGCCCACGGCTCGCTGCCCACGGAGACGGACGCCGTGCGCATGGCGCAGCAGGCCGCCATCGTGATGGAAATGCTCGGTCGGTATCTCCCCGAAGCACGCCAGCTCAGCCGCGGCGAAGGCCACGGCCAGGTCGCCGAAGCGGAGGTTTGCGTATGAGAGAGCGCATTGACGCCGCCGCGCTGCGCGCCTTTTCCGAAGCTCTCTGCTGCGCCGCGGGGCTTTCAAAGCCGGACGCCGCGCTTTTATCCGACAGCATCGTCTTTGCCGAGTGCCGGGGCGTTACGTCGCACGGGCTGCTGCGCCTGCCGCAGTACATTGCCCGGCTGCGCTCGGGCGCGACGGCAATAAACGTTCCGATGCCGTTCACGATGGAGTCCGGCGGTACGGCGCGGCTCGATGCGCAGAACGGTCTCGGCCAGCTTGCCGGACGGAAAGCCGCCGCCAAGGCGGAGGAGCTCGCCGCGACATACGGTGTTTCGTTCGTCGCGGTGGCAAACTCCAACCATTTCGGCACGGGTGCGTGGTATGCCATCCCCGCGGCACAGCGCGGCTATTTTGCCTTCAACATCTCTTCGGCGGCAAGCGCCATGGCGCCGCACGGCGCAGCGCAGCCGCTTCTCGGCACCGACCCGGTCGGGCTCGCGCTGCCGCGCGGCGATGGGAAAGCGCCCCTCGCGCTCGACATGGCGCTCTCCACCGTTGCTCGCGGCAAGATCCGCTATGCCGCGCTGAACGGCACCCCCATCCCTGACACCTGGGGCCTGGACGCGCACGGCGCGCCCACGACCGACGCCTCCGCCGTTTTGCACGGCGGCACGCTCCTCCCCGCCGGAGGCGCGAAGGGCTCGGGGCTCGCGATTTTCATTGAGCTTCTCTGCGCCGTGCTCACGGGCAGCGGCGCGCTCGGCGGCGCGGGGCTGCTCTCCGATCTCACGCGCCCGGCGGGAACGGGGCACGTGTTCGGCTGCGTGGATATAAAGCGCTTTCTGCCGCTCGAAACCTTTGAACGCTTGTGTGAGGAAAGCCTCGCGCGCATCACCTCTCTCGCCCCGGCACAGCCGGGCGGCGAGGTGCTGCTCCCCGGCGAGCCGGAGGCGCGCCGCGCCGCCGAGAGTGCGGCCAACGGCGTGCCGGTCTCTCCGGCGCTTCGCGACACGCTCAACGCGCTCGCCGCAGAGCTCAGCTGCTCGGCAAGACTCTGAATCTGACATTTTAAACCCTTTATACATTTTGGAAGGAGGACGTATCCCCCCATGAAACTCCGCATTGACACCTCCCGCTCCTACGCACTCGCGCTCGAAGGCGGCGGGGCGAAGGGCGCATACCAGATCGGCGCATGGAAAGCGCTGCGCGAGGCGGGCGTAAAGATCGACGCCGTCGCGGGTACCTCGGTCGGCGCGCTCAACGGCTCGCTCATCGTGATGGGCGATCTCGAAAAGGCAGAAAACATCTGGGAAAACATCCGCTATTCACAGGTCATGGACGTGGACGACGAGACGATGTCGCGCCTTTTGAAGGGCGGCGTCAAGCTCGACGAGCTCGACGGCGTGGCGCAGCAGATGCTCGAAGTCGTGAAAAACCGCGGCTTTGACGTTACACCGCTGCGCGAGTGGATCGCACAGGTCGTGGACGAGAAAACGGTGCGGGAGTCTCCCGTGGAGCTTTTCATCGACACATTCTCCCTCTCGGACGGGAAGCTGCTCGAGCTGCGCGCCAAGGATCTGCCGGACGGCACGCTCTGCGACATGCTGCTCGCGAGCGCGTACCTCCCCGTGTTTCGCAGCGAAAAGCTCGGCGGCAAGCGCTACGCCGACGGCGGGCTGCGCGACGTTCTGCCGCTGCACGTGCTCATCGAGCACGGCTACAAGGACATTCTCGCGCTACGCCTCTTTGGCATCGGCGTGGAGCGCTCGGTGAAGATCCCGGAGGATACGCGCGTTTACACCGTGGAGCCCACCGCCGATCTCGGCAGCACGCTGGAATTTGAGCCGGCGCAGAGCCGGGAAAACCTGCGCGCCGGATATTACGACATGAAGCGCTTCCTCTATGGGCTGCGCGGCGCGAAATACTATGTGGACTGCGATTGGGACGAGGCAAAGGCCCTCTCTCTCCTTTCGGACGCCGCCTCCGCCGGGGAGAGCGTCAGTCTGCGCACGCTCTGCGAAAAACAGCTCCCCGCGCTCGCCAAGCGGCTCGACGCCGAAAAGGGTGACTATATTGATCTCGCCGTGGCGCTTGTTGAAGCCGCGGCAGAACGAAAGGGCATTGATCCCTGGCAGATCGTCACGGCAGACGAACTGCTCGAGCTTGCCGGCGGCGGCGCGGAGCTCGCCGCGGCGTTTGCCGAGCCCGCTCCGGCGCGTAAGCTCGCCCGACAGGGCGCGACCGCGCGTCCCGCCCCGGCGCTTCTGGGGCGCAAGCGCGCCGCGCAGGGACGCCGCCGCCCGGACGGCGACGAGGGGCTGAATGTCTGCCTCATGAACGACTCGTTCCCGCCGGTCGTGGACGGTGTGGCGAACGCTGTGGTGAACTATGCGAAAATCCTCACCGAAACCGAGGGGCTCTGCGCCGTCGCGACGCCGGAGTATCCGGGCGTCGTGGACGACTACCCGTTCCCGGTCGTGCGCTATCCGAGCATCGATACTGCGAAAATGACCGGTTACCGCGCCGGAAACCCGCTCGCTCCGGCAGCGGTGGCAGAGCTCGCAGCGATGGATTTTGACATCATCCACACGCACTGCCCGATCGTCTCCACGATGCTCGCGCGCAGCCTGCGCGAGGCGATCGAAAAGCCGGTCGTATTCACCTATCACACGAAATTTGATATCGACATCGCCAAAGCCATCCGCGGCAAAACGCTGCAGGAAGCGGCGGTGAAGGTGCTCGTGAACAACATCTCCGCGTGTGACGAGGTATGGGTCGTAAGCCGCGGCGCGGGCGAAAATCTCCGCTCGCTCGGCTACGCGGGCGACTATATCGTCATGCCGAACGGCGTCGACCTGCCGCGCGGCAAGGCCTCCCCGGAAGCCGTAGAGGCGCTGAGCAAAAAATGGGCGCTGCCCGCCGACAAGCCGGTGTATCTCTTCATCGGGCGCATCATGTGGTACAAGGGGCTGCGCATCATTCTCGACGGGCTCAAAAAGGTGCGCGACGCCGGCGGCGATTTCTGCATGGTGTTCGTCGGCGACGGGCAGGACCGTCCCGCCGTGGAGGAATACGCCGCTCAGCTCGGCCTTACCGATCTCTGCCGCTTCACCGGCACCGAGCGCGACCGCGACACGATTCGCGCATGGTACACGCGCGCCGATCTGCTGCTCTTCCCCTCGACGTTTGATACGAACGGCCTTGTCGTACGCGAGGCGGCGGCGTGTTCGCTCGGCAGTCTGCTCATTGAAGGAAGCTGCGCCGCCGAGGGCATCACCGACGGCGACACCGGCATTCTCATCCCCGAAAACGGCGACGGGCTTGCCGCGGCGCTGCTGCGCGAGGGCGCGAACCGCGAGTATTTCGCCCGTATCGGCGAGACGGCCTCGGAGAAGATCTATCTCTCGTGGGAGGACAGCGTGAGAAACGCCCGCGCGCAGTACCGCAGCGTGATCGAGCGCTGGAATAGCGGCGAGCTGCCGCACCGGCGCACCACCGGCGTCGCAGAGCTCACCGGCGATGTTGCCGAGCTTATCAACCGCGCCCGCACCGGCTGGGACAAGGCCCGCGAGGCGCTGGACCGGTATCTGTAAAATAATAATTGGGAGAGACCGTTCTTCTCCTTATAAAAAGCATCTGCCCCGCGTTTTTCCGCGGGGCAGATGCTTTTCTTATGTATTTTACTTTTTTCCAAAGAACTCTTCAAAGTAGTCCCGCGTGGCGTCGCGGTCGGATGCATCCTTGGCGTCTTTCGTGTCCGGCACGGGACGGGTCGGCTCCTCGGGCGGCGAAACGGCCGGCCGCTCGCCGGTGACGCGCGTCGGCTCGTCCACGGCGGAGTCCGGCGTGAGCACCACGTCCTCGCGGTAACGGCTGCGCGGCGCGCCGGTCGTGGCGCGCACGCGGCGAGACTGCCGCAGCTCTTCTTCGTCGTCCTCCATGTCGAGCCGGACGGTACGCGCCATTTCCAGCCGCTTCTGGTAAGCGCGGCGCTTCGAGCGGTAGCGCACCACAACGAGAATGTATGTGGCAAAGAGCAGCACCAGCGCCCAGAACACCAGAATGACGCCCGGCGTGCGCAGCGTTTCGCGGAGCTGATCCTTCATGTACTCCATGCGCGAGAGATCGACCGAGGTGGTCGTAACGAGCGGCGAGGTGCCGAGCACCACGCCGTCGCGGATCACGCTGATCTCGCCGACGACCTGCCCCGCGCTGACCGGCGCGGTAAGACCGGCTTCGGCGATGTCCGGCGAGAGGGTGATCGTCCGCTCGATCGCCGCCAGGTCGGCGTCGTTCGGCAGGAAGGCGCGGATGGTCGTGCTCGCTCGGGCGGTGACGGTCTCGGCGTCCGCGCCCATCGCAACGGGAACCTCCGTCACGATCTCGGTGGATTTCAAAACGTCCTGATAGCTGAAGTTATTGAAGCCCCACTCGAAGAGCGTGCGCGTGTCGGCAAAGTTGCCGTAGTACCAGCTGCCGTCATCCTGCTGGTACGCCTCCGATTTGAGCACAACGGAAAGGAGCTTCACGCCGTCCTTCTCCGCGCTGGAGGCGAGACAGTATCCGGCGTCGTTCGTGTGGCCGGTCTTGATGCCCTTGGCATATTCATAGCCCCAGTCGCCCGGATAGAGGGGGTTGGTGGGGTTGACGAGTGAGTTCGTGCTTTCCAAAACGCGCTCGGAGGAGACGTTCGTGTCCGGCACCGTGTAGTTGATGGTGCTCGCGATCGTCATGAAAAGCTCGTGCTTGGCCGCCTCGCGCACAATGCGCGAAAAGTCCCAGGCGGTGGTATAGTGGTTCGCGTCGGGCAGACCGTGGGTGTTCGTGAAGTTCGTGTTGGTGCAGCCGAGCTCCGCGGCGCGGGAGTTCATGCGCGCGACAAAATCGGAGATCGAGCCGCTCACATACTGGGCGATCACGTTGCAGGCGTCGTTGGCCGAGGCGACCATCGCGCAGTAGAGAAGGCTTTCGAGCGTCATCGTCTCCTGCTGCATGATGTACACGCTGCTGCCGCCGACGATCATGTCAAAATCAAACCCCGGCTGCGCCGTGACCGGGTCGGAGAGCGAGATCTTGCCGGATTCGATGTCCTCTACGGCGAGAAGAACGGTCATTACCTTCGTGAGCGAGGCCGGGTAGAGCCGCTCCTCGGCGTTTTTCGTATAGAGCACCGTTTCCTGATCGCCGTCCTCGGCGAGGAGCACGGCGGCGTACGTCGTGTTGATCCCCGGATCGTCGATCGCCATGGCCGCGGGCGAAACGAGCCCCAGCGCGAGTGCGGCGATAAGAGCGCATATTGCAAAGCGGAATTTTTTCATTACAGACTTGGCCCCCATAAGTGTATGGCATAACAGAGGTATTATAGCGGAAAACCACCGGAAATGCAACCTTTACCGGCGTTCCGATATCTGGAAGCGAAAGAAAAACCGTCCTCCGGCGGCCGTGTGCGCAAGAAAAGCTTGCAATATGGCGCTCTATAGTATAAAATATTTCCGCTAAATAGTGGATACAAATAATATATTCACATACGAGGAGGAGTTTCCCATGATTTCCGCAGGCGATTTTCGCAACGGAGTAACCTTTGAAATGGACGGCCAGGTCATGCAGGTCGTCGAGTTCCAGCACGTCAAGCCCGGCAAGGGCGCGGCGTTCGTGCGCACGAAGATGAAGAACGTCATCACCGGCGCCGTCGTCGAGACCAGCTTCAACCCCACCGCGAAGTTTGAGGAAGCGTTCGTTGAGCGCCGCAGCATGGAATATAGCTACAACGACGGCAACCTCTACTACTTCATGGATCCCGAGACCTACGAGCTCGAGCCCATCGACGAGAGCATGCTCTCTGACAGCTTCCGCTTCGTGAAGGAAAACATGGTCTGCACCGTCAGCTCCTACAAGGGCAAGGTGTTCGCGGTCGATCCCCCGACGTTCGTCGAGCTGACCATCACCGAGACCGACCCCGGCTTCGCCGGCAACACCGCCACCAACGCCACCAAGCCCGCCAAGCTGGAGACCGGCGCGGAGATCAAGGTCCCCCTGTTCCTCGAAGAGGGCGAGCGCATCAAGATTGACACCCGCACCGGCGAGTATCTCGAGCGCGCCAAGGGCTGAAAAGCCTTGTAACAACGTCCAACCATCAACAAAGGGAGGGTTTCTTATGACGACATCCGAAAAAGTGGCCTATCTGAAGGGTCTTGCCGAGGGCATGGGCATTCAGGAGGACGGCGGCCAGGGCAAGCTGTTCCATGTCATCATCGACATTCTGGAAGATCTTTCTCTCGATCTCGCGGACACGAAGGACGCGCTGGTCGACCTGACCGACGGCGTGGAAGAGATCAACGACGATCTCGCCGAGCTCGAAAACGAGTTTTATGAGAGCCCCTGCTCCTGCTGCGGCGGAGACGATGAGGACGAGGAGTACGACGACGAGGACGAGGACGACACCGTCTTTTACTCCGTGGAGTGCCCGGGCTGCGGCTTCAAGCTGACCGTGGACGAGGACACGCTCGACGCGGGCTCCTTTGAGTGCCCGGAGTGCGGCGAAGTCATCGACTTTGAAAACGCCGCCGTCGAGGAAGTCGTTTTCGACGACGAAGACGACGGGGACGAAAAAGACTAAGTTCATAAGTTCAATAAAAACGAAAAGCCGGGGATTCTCTCCGGCTTTTTTTACAATCTATCCGCGCCGGTCCACAAGAAACAACAAGAAAGGCGATGACTATGAGAAAGCTGTTTTCCCTGTTTTTCGCTCTGGCAATGATCCTCTCGTTCCTCCCGGTATATGCCGCGGCGGACGGAGATGCGCCGGAAATGTCCGGCGAGGAAGCGCGGCTGCGCGCTGCCGTCGCCGAGGCCGCCGCCGCTGTCGCGGCCGCCGATGACGGATATGTTGAGGACAGCACGGAATATGAACTCTACGACGCGCTGATCCTCTCCGACGATCTCACGCTCCCGGAGAACTTTACGCTCTCTGTTCTGGGGGCTGTTACCGTCCCGGACGGCGTCACGCTCACCGTCAACGGCCACATTGAGGTCTACGGCGACATCGTCGTTTCCTCCGGCGGCCGCCTGCTCATCGACACGGAGCTCCACGAATGGGGCTTCTCCCTTGCCAATGTATACGTTTGGGAAGGCGGAAAGCTGACGGTGGAAGCCGGCGGCGAGCTGGAAAGCCACGGTGAGCTGTACATTGACACCGGCACGGCAATCCGCATGGACGGCAGCTATACGCAGGGCACGGACACCTACGATGATATTGAATATTGTATGCTGACCCTCTGTGTCCCGTGTGACTCCGCGGAGATCGATCTGCCCGGTCTCCCGACGGAGCTTGCGACGCTACTTTGCGAGGTCTATTCGGAGGAGGCTCTGCTCTCTGCCCTTTCGCTGGCGGAAAGCGTCTCCAACAAGATGCAGATCCTCACGGGATATCGGCAGATAACACTGCATTCCGACGTGACCGTTGGCAAAAACGTGCGGCTCGAGCTTCGGCAGATGGCCGATGTGGCCTTGGCACAGGGCGTCGTGCTCACGAACTACGGCGAAATCTGGGCAAATGCGTGGGATGCCAGGCTAACCGCCGCGCCGGGCTCCGAGATCTGGAATTTCGGCGAGATATGGTTTTATTCCGAAAATAACGTACTTGAGATCCAAGAGGGCGCCGAGCTGTGGGACAACGGTCTACCCGGAAATCTGTCCGTAGCTTCCATGTGCAAATTTATCTGCAACGGAACGCAGAGCTCGCTGGACATACAGCCCGGGATGTCCGCGGAAAAGGAATTTCCCGCATATATCAACGCGCGCACAGGCAAGGAGGTTGCCGTAGCGTTCGCCGCCGGAATACGGAAGGTCAATGTTGAAAGCGATCTCGTCTCCGAGCACAGCATCGTCGTGCCGGAGGGCGCAAAGCTTTTTGTTCTTCCGGGTGCGTCTCTGACGATCCGGCCGGAGGACTCGCTCACAAATAACGGCACCATCATCGTCGACGGCACGCTGAATGCCGCAGGGAGCTACTACGGTGAGAGTGCGTACGTATCCAGGCAGGGTACGGTAACACCGGATACCGTGCCGCAGCGGACGGAGCTCGTCATGGAGGCGCCGTCGCTCGTGGGGCCGGATTCTCTGGATACCAACGCCTGGGGCGTTTATGACGTCTACACCTTTGCGGAAAACGACGAACAGATCCCATCGTCCGCGGAATGGAGCATCGTTAAAACCACCGTTGCGGACGCGGAGATTGATCCTGAGACCGGAGATCTGTACGCCGGAACTTCCCCCGGGGAGATCGTCATCCGCGCGTCCACCGAGTACGGATCATGCGATAAAACGATTTTAGTCGTTCAGGGGGAGAACACGCCGGGGCTGTTCATCGAAGGGCCGGATTCTCTGGATACCAACGCCTGGGGCGTTTATGACGTCTGCACCTATGCAGAAAACGGCGAGTTATTCTACGTGTCGGATGTGGAGTGGGAACTCATTTTTGTGACGGACGCCCCCTTAGACTTTGCATTCTATCACGATACCGGAGAAATGTACGCCGGAACTTCCCCCGGGGAGATCATCCTTCAGGCAACTACGGAGTATGGGACCTGTGAAAAAACGGTCAGGATCGTTCAGCGCAAAGGCCCGCTCGCGAAAGATGAGCCGACCGTTTCGAACGAGGAAGCTCCTCCTATGGAAGGCGAGCTGGTGATTCCGATTTGGATCGCGGTGCTCATGCTGGCTGTTCTTCTTGCGGCGATTGTGTTCGCCGTTGTGCGCATCGTCATCGCCGTCCGGCGCAAAAAGGAACGCAAGTCCTGATTATACGCAAAAAGGTGTCCGTGGAGCGATCCCCATGGACACCTTTTCCTATCATGCGGCGAGATGCTCTATGAGCTTTGAAAGCGTTTCGGCATTCGTGTAGTAATCATAGATATTCTGCACGCGCTGCCGCGCAGCGTCATTCCAGCACACATCGCCGCGCTGCGCGCAGAGCGTTTCTGCGTGGGTCTGCACGTCCGTGTAGAAGTATGCCGAGAGCTCGTAGCAGACGTACCGCTCATCCTCGTACACGCGCCGGTCTTCGAGCTCCGCGAGCGGCACGAGCTGGCCGTGGACGAAGAGATAGTCCGCGTTTTCGACATCCTCCCGGAAATACGTGAACAGATACACGACCGGGATGGGTGCGCCGCCGTCCGTGTCTCCTGCGCGCTGCGCCACGAGCGCGGAAAGGACGAGCGCTTCCTCGCCCGGCGCGCCGCCCACTGGCAGGCCATAGGCATCGAGCGTCGTGTAGTTCTCGCCTGTCAGGAGGTGCTGCGCGTCCGCCGGCGCGGCGCTATCGAAGATGACCCCCTCCTCCGCATCGCCGATCACAAGATCGGCCGGGGCAACGCGCGCCACGCGCTCGCCCAGCGGCGCGAGAAGCTCGGTGCACGCGGCATAGTACTCCGCGTTGTGGGCGCGGCGCTGTGCCGCGTCGCCGGGCATTGCAAAGTATGGCCGCAGCGTTTCCTCCACGCGGGAGGCAAGCTCCGCGTCCGTCTCCGCAGGGGCGGACGGCACAGCGGCCGGCTCCGGCGTTCCCTCCGGCACGGCTTCCGCCGCAACCTCGGACGCCTCCGGCGCGGCGGCATGGATGAAGCACATCCAGTCCTGCCCGAACACGAAATTCGCGTTCGTCAAAACGAGATAGTACCCGCCCTGCGCAAGCGGTTCGTCCAGCGCCGCGAGATCGTAGGCATCCGAAAGATCGAGCGTCATCACGCCCTTGGCATGCGGCGCGAACGCCGTGTTCGTAAAGCGCACAGCGGCGCTCTTCGGCGCGATCTCCTCGCCGGTTTCCCAACGCATAAGGCGCACCTGCTCCTGGAATTTCAGCTCCTTGTCCGAGCGGTTTTCCACCTGCACCGACACGATACCGTCCCCCTCGTACACCGCACCGAGTGCGAGATCGTCCCCCGCGAGCGGCGAGAAGAGATCGGCGGCGAGCGCCGTCACGGTAAGAAGTGCCGCGAGCACCGCCGCGGCCAGCGCGAACGGGACGATACGCGCCGCGCGCCGTTTTCGGAGCGGCACGCCGGTCTTTTCGGTAAATAAACTTTGGATATTTCGGTAATTTTCCTCGCTGAATGAGCGCATATTACTCTCCTTCCGCGCCGGACACGCTCGCGCGCAGCCGCCGCTTTGTCTGATACAGGCGGTTGTCCACCTGCTTTTTGTCCAGGCCGAGCGCCGCAGCGATCTCGCGCGGCTTCTGCCCGAAATAATACCGCCGGAGCAATATCTCCCGATCCGGCTCTCCGAGCGCATCCACCGCCGCTCGGAGAGCTGCCCGCCGTTCCCCGGCAAGCAGCGTCTCCGGTACGCCCAGCGGATCGGCAAGCTCGATCTCCTCAAGCGATACGGCGCGGCAGCGCAGAATTTCCCGGGCGCGGTCGAGAGCGCGCGAGCGCGCCACGACCGAAAGCCACGTCTTGAGCGAGCCGCGGCGGGGATCGAACTTCTCCGGATGCTCCCACAAATATACGAACGCATCGGCCGCAGCCTCTTCGGCGTCCTGCTCGGCGCCGATGCCGCGCAGCGCGGCGGCGGCCACGGCATAGAGCTGCCGGGAATAGCGCGCGACCACATCGGCAATGGCGCGCTCCGAGCGCTCAGCGAGCGCCGCGGCGATCTTTTCGTCTGTCAAGGACTTCACCTCGTTTTCTCTTTTGACCGGTCTATTATACAGTACGAAGAAAGAGGCGGAAATACTTAGCAAAAAGGTGCCGGCGGGGATATGCCCCGCCGGCACCTTTTTATGAAATGATAAAAGCGTCGATTAACAAGGGTACGCACGTCGGCATTCCGCAAACCCACTTGGCTCCCCTATTAGGGGAGCTGGCTCGCGGCAGGCGAGACTGAGGGGTTTTCCTTTGCCGGCTCCTCTGTCGGCTCCGGTGTTGCTTCCGGCGTTGGCTCCGGCTCTTTGGCCGGTTCGGGCATGACCGTCAGGAGCGCGGTGCGCTCATTTTCCAAAAGCTCCTCGCGCACGACCTCCGCGCAGGAGCCGTCCGCGAGATACTCTGCGGCGTTCCATGCCTCGCGAAGCTGCGAGGGATAGCCCGCCGCATCCCCGCGCGCCCATGCCGCGGCGAAGCCCTCGCAGAGCGCCGCGCCGAGATCATCCCGCTCCGGGAACGTCAGCTCCTCCAGCCGCTGCGCGGCTTCCAGTGTCTCGACCGCCTGCGCGCTCAGCCCGCTCCCGGCGAGTGTGCGCAGTGCGGCGAGCACCGCGTCGCGGAAGGCTTCCGCGTCCTTTTCCTCCAGCCCGGGTGCGAAAAACCAGAGTGCCTCGTCCGCGCCCGCCGTTTCCGTGCCGCAGGAAACCGCCGCATCCGGCAGCGAAGCGCGCACGCGCTTATCGAGAAGCGACCCGCTGCGCCCCAGCGCTGCGGCGACCGCTGCGAGCCGGATGCGCGTCCACTCCCCCGCACGCGGGCAGACGATGCCGAAATATACGCCCCCGGCCTCGTCCCCTGTGATCTCCGCCGTTTCCTCGACCGGCTTTTCGATCCGCTGATAGGCGGCGTCTGGCGCAAATGCCTCCCCCGTGGGCGCGCCGGAAAACACCCCGTCCAGCCACGAGAGGACAGAGCCCGCGCTCTCCGCACCGGCGCAGACGACTGCGAGCAGGTTTCCCGCCGTCACCTCCGCGGCACCGTTTCCGGCGGCGTCGCTGCCGGGGAGAAGATAGCCGAGAAACGCGCGGTACGCCCCGTTTCCGTCCGGCGCCGGTTCCCCGCCGCTGAAAAACGCCCCAAGGCTCTCCTTGGCTCCGCGCAGAAGCTCCTCGGCGGTATCCGCCGTGAGTGTCAGGCGGCGCACGCCATTTGCCGTGCGCGCCGCGAGCGTGAGCGCCGGGGCGGCGGTACTTTCTATGTACACGACCGCCGCGCCGCTTGCCTCGTGCGTGAGATATGTGATTCTCCCGCCGGTCTCTTCCAGCCGCTCGGCCTTTTCGGCGCGAAAGCCGGAGACGGTCTCGCCCGCGGCGGGCAGCTCGGCGGTTTTGCGCGCAGAAAAGCCGCTGCCCACCGTGACTACGAACACGGCAAGCAGCAGCCATACGATTTTCCGAGATAGTTTTTTCATGGGGCATGTCCCTTTCTCCGCAAAAGTATTTTACAGAGAAAGTATATGCACACCCCGTTCAGGATATGACGCCCGTGCCGTCAAAGGCGGGAATTTCTTCCTCGCCGGAGGCGGAGAGCTCCTGCACGTACCCGTCCGAGAGGCCGGTCTCGTCCAGAACGGCGAGCGCGGTGTCCCATTCCTCCGGCGTGAGCGTCCGGCGCAGCTCCGGGTACTTGTCGAGATGCCCGCAGGGGGTGTACTGCGCCATGAGCGAGACGAGCACCGTGCCGGGCGCAAACGTGTCCGCGATCCAATGGAGCGCCGCGCGCGTATTTGCGATCTGCCCCGGCAGCACGAGATGCCGGATCAAAACGCCGCGGCGGAGAAGGCCGTCCCCGTCCAGCTCGAATGCCCCGGTGTGCTCCACCATGCGCCGGATGGCAGCGCGGGCGGCTTCCGGATAGTCCGGCGCGCGGGAATAGCGCGCGGCGAGCTGCGGGTCGGCGTACTTAAAATCCGGCAGAAAGACGCTCACTTGTGGCGCGAGCGCGTCCACCGTTTCCACGGTCTCATACCCTGACGTGTTCCACACGACCGGGATCTTCGGCGCGGCGATGGAGAGCGCTTCCAATATCTGTGGGGCAAACTGCGTGCCGGTGACGAGATTGAGGTTATGAACGCCCTTCGCCTCGAGCTCGGAGAAGATCGCCGCAAGGCGCTCGGCGGAGACCGTCTCGCCGATCCGGCCGCGGCTGAGCGCGTAGTTCTGGCAGTACACGCAGCCGAGCGGACATCCGGCGAAGAACACCGCGCCGCTCCCCCGCTCGCCGCTGATGCAGGGCTCCTCGCCATAGTGCGGCGCGGCGCGCGCAACGCGCAGCGCGTCTCCCATATGGCACACGCCCGCGCTTATCGCGCGGTCAGCACCGCACTGCCGGGGGCAGAGGCGGCACTCACTCATGCAGCACCTCGGCGATAACGGCATCGTCCGAGCGGCCGGTACGCTCCGGCTTTTTGCGGCCGCACTCCATGCCCTTCACGGCGAGCTTGAGCATCTTTTTGAGCGTATACTTGCTCTCCCCGGCCTCGCGGGCGCGGCGGTCATAGGAAACGGTGCCGACCTTCGCGCCGAGCCGGTTCACGAGCCCGCGCAGGAAAAGATCGTCCCCGTGGTAGTGCGAGAGCGCTTCGAGCGCGGCGGTGTCCATGAGGCGGTAGTCGGCGTGGTCGTAAATGAGATCGGAGCCGAAGAGCTTCATGAGACCGTAATACCCGCGGGCAGTGGTGCGCTTTAAGAATGTATCCGTCGCGCGGGACGCGCGCACGCCGCAGACGATGCCGCAGCCTTCCTTATATTTCTCCACCATTTTGTCCATCGCGTCGATATCGTCCTGCAGGTCGGCGTCGATGCTGATGGTGATGTCGCACCGGGTGCGCGACCACATGAGCCCTGCGGTGAGGGCGTTCTGGTGGCCGCGGTTGCGGATCTGGCGCAGACCGGTGAAATGCGCGTCGCTCTCGTGGAGCGAGCGGATGATGCTCCAGGTGGCGTCCTTCGAGCCATCGTCCACAAGGACGATGCGGCTCTCCGGCGCGATGGCGCCAGCGTCGATCAGCTCGCCGAGCTTTTTGCGAAATACCGGCGCGCTGAGCGGCAGAGCCTCTTCCTCGTTGTAGCAGGGGACGACAATATAAAGAACCGGAAGCGATTTCATACAGCCTTCTTTCCCCGCCGAATAATCCACGGCGGCAGGTAAAATACTATACTGGCATTTTACACCAAAACACCGCACAGTGCAACGAAACATTTTGTTTGAAAGAACACGGTTTTTTTCGTAGAAAATGGACGAAAACCAACACATTTGACTTGCAAAATGCGCATCGGTGTACTACAATGCGCTCAGAAGGAAAAACTATTATTAGGAGGTCTAGGATATGAATTACAAAAAGAAGAGCATCCGCGACGTGAGCTTCGCCGGCAAGAAAGTGCTGCTGCGCGTAGACTTCAATGTACCTCTGGACAAGACGACCCACGAGATCACCAACGACAAGCGCATCCGCGCTGCGCTGCCCACGATCCAGTACCTGCTGGACGACGGCGCTGCGCTGATCGTCTGCTCCCACCTCGGCAAGCCCAAAAAGGACCCCGACGCCAAGACCAACCTGACCCTGAAGCGCGTTGCCGTCCGCTTTGCGGAGCTTCTCGGCAAGCCGGTCGAGTTTGCGGAAGACACCATCGGCCCCGACGCCAAGGCGAAGGCCGCCGCGCTCAAGAGCGGCGAAGTGCTGCTGCTCGAGAACACCCGCTTTGATCCCCGCGAGGAGAAGAACGATCCCGAATTTGCCAAGGAGCTCGCCTCCATGGCCGATGTGTACGTTTCCGACGCCTTCGGCGCGGTGCACCGCGCCCACGCCTCCACCGCCGGCGTTGCGGACTATCTGCCCGCCTACTGCGGCTTCCTCGTGGAGAAGGAGCTGACCGCTCTCGGCGGCGCGATGGACGATCCCAAGCGCCCGCTCGTGGCCGTTCTCGGCGGCGCGAAGGTCGCCGACAAGCTGGCCGTGATCGAAAACCTGCTCAAGAAGGCCGACACGCTCGTCATCGGCGGCGGCATGGCGTTCACGTTCCTCAAGGCCAAGGGCTACGAGACCGGCGCCTCCCTGCTCGACGAGGAGAAGATCGACTACTGCAAGAACATGCTCGCCAAGGCGGAAGAGTCCGGCGTGAAGCTGCTGCTGCCGGTGGACGTCGTCGTTGCCGACAAGTTCGCCGCGGACGCGGAGAGCAAGGTCGTCGCCGCGGACGCCATTCCCGCCGGCTGGATGGGTCTGGACATCGGGCCTGAGACGCAGAAGCTCTTCGGCGAGGCCGTGAAGAACGCCGGTACCGTTATCTGGAACGGCCCCATGGGCGTCTTTGAGTTCCCGAAATTTGCCAAGGGCACCGAGGCCGTCGCCGCGGCGATGGCGGAGTGCAAGGGCGTCACGGTCGTCGGCGGCGGCGACAGCGCCAGCGCCATCGAGAAGATGGGCTATGCCGACAAGGTGACCCACGTTTCCACCGGCGGCGGCGCGTCGCTCGAATTCATGGAAGGCAAGGAGCTGCCCGGCGTAGCCTGCCTGCTCGACAAGTAATTTTTCACCTGGGGGAGCGGGCATACCGCTCCCCTGCGTGTATTCACCGAAGGGAGTAATAAACCGCTATGAACAAGAAATACAGGAAAGTCATCATCGCCGGAAACTGGAAAATGAACCAGCTTCCCTCCGGCGTGAAGCCGTTCGTCGAGGAGCTGAAAACGAAGATGCCCGCCGGCATGAACGGGTGCAGCGTGGTGCTCTGCGTCCCGGCGACGCATCTCGCCGCACTCTCGCGCGAGAAGGCGCGGCGCATCGGCGTTGGCGCGCAGAACGTTTCCGAGTTTGATAAGGGCGCACATACCGGCGAGATCAGCGTGGATATGATCGCCGATCTCGGCGCAAAATACTGCATCGTCGGCCACAGCGAGCGCCGCGCGAATAACGGCGACACCGACGAGCTTGTGAACACGAAGGTCCACGCGCTGCTCGCCAAGGGCATCACCCCGATCGTGTGCGTCGGCGAATCTCTCTCCGAGCGCGACCGCGATCTCACGATGGAGCGCATCTCCTACCAGGTCAAGGCAGCGCTGTACGGTCTGACCGACGAGCAGGTCAAAAAGGTCGTCATCGCCTATGAGCCCATCTGGGCCATCGGCACGGGCCGCACTGCCACCGACGAGCAGGCGCAGGAGGTCTGCTTCAACATCCGCGAGAATCTGCGCGCGCAGTACGGCGCGCTCGTCTCCCGCAAGGTGTGCATCCTCTATGGCGGCTCCATGAACGCGAAGAACTGCGCCGGGCTTCTCGCCCAGCCGGACATTGACGGCGGCCTCATCGGCGGCGCGTCTCTCAAGGTGGACGACTTTGCCGCGATCATCCATGAGGGCTGCAGGGAGGAGTAAATCATGAGCAAAAAGCCTACCGTTCTTCTCATTATGGACGGCTTCGGTCTCGCCCCGGCGGGCCCGGAAAATGCCATCTCCTGCGCCAAGACGCCGCATCTTGATAAGCTCTTCGCCGAGTGCCCGAACACGCAGCTGCAGGCCTCCGGCCTTGACGTCGGCCTGCCCGCCGGGCAGATGGGCAACAGCGAGGTCGGCCACACGAACATCGGCGCAGGGCGCGTCGTCTACCAGGATCTCCCCCGCATCTCCAACGCCGTCGAAGACGGCAGCTTCTTTGAAAATGCCGCCTACAAAGCCGCGATGGACGAGTGCGTGCGCACCGGCGCGCGGCTCCATCTCATGGGGCTTCTCTCCGACGGCGGCGTCCACAGCCACATCAATCACCTCTTCGCGCTGCTCGAAATGGCCAAGCGCCGCGGCGTAAAGGACGTTTACGTCCACGCGCTGCTCGACGGGCGCGACGTAGCCCCCACCTCCGGCGCGGGCTACGTGAAGGCGCTCGTGGAAAAGTGCGCCGAGCTCGGCACCGGCAAGGTCGCCACGCTCCAGGGCCGCTTTTACGGCATGGACCGCGACAAGCGCTGGGACCGCGTCGAGAAGGGCTACCGCGCCGTCGTCTGCGGCGAGGGCGTGCAGGATGCCGACCCCGTCCACGCCGTGGAGGAGAGCTACAAAGCCGGCGTGACGGACGAGTTCGTCGTGCCGACCGTGTGCGACCCCAACGGCTGCATCCGCTCCGGCGACAGCGTCATTTTCATCAACTTCCGTCCCGACCGTGCCCGTGAGATGACCCGTGCGCTCGTCGATCCCGCGTTTGACGGCTTTGTCCGCCCGAACGGCTTCTTCCCGCTGCACTACGTCTGCACCACGCAGTACGACGCCACGATCCCCAACGTCTCCATTGCCTTCCCGCCGGAGGAGATCGAAATGACGTTCGGCGAATATCTCGGCAAGCTCGGCAAGACGCAGCTGCGCATCGCCGAGACCGAGAAGTACGCCCATGTGACGTTCTTCTTCAACGGCGGCACCGAGACCTGCTATCCCGGCGAGGATCGCTGCCTCATCCCGTCCCCGAAGGAGTTCCCGACGTATGACCTCATCCCGGAGATGAGCGCCTATAAGGTCGCGGACGAGTGCGCGGCACGCATCGAGAGCGGCAAGTACGACGTTGTGATCTGCAATCTCGCCAACTGCGACATGGTCGGCCACACCGGCGTGAAGGCCGCGGCCATCAAGGCCGTGGAGACCGTGGACGAGTGCGTCGGCAAGATCGTTGACGCCGTGAAGAAAATGGGCGGCGTGATCCTCATCACCGCCGACCACGGCAACGCCGACCGCATCATGAAGCCCGACGGCAGCCCCGACACCGCCCACACCACCAACCCCGTGCCGCTGATCGTCTCCGGTGCGGACGTGAAGCTCCGCCCGGGACGCCTGTGCGACCTCTGCCCGACGATGCTCGATCTTATGGGCCTTTCGAAGCCCGCGCAGATGACCGGCGAGAGCCTGATCGTAAAGTAATCCATTGTTTGTTGTTCCGCTCTAAGGGAAAGGAGTTTTCCATGAAAGAGTATTTTGAAATTGTTGACGTTCTCGGCCGAGAGATCCTCGACTCCCGCGGCAACCCCACCGTCGAGGTCGAGGTGACGCTCGATAACGGCGTCGTCGGCCGTGCGGCGGTGCCGTCCGGCGCATCCACCGGCATTTACGAGGCCTGCGAGCTGCGCGACGGCGACAAGTCCCGCTATCTCGGCAAGGGTGTGCAGAAGGCTGTGGAAAACGTCAACGGCGAGATTGCCGAGGCGCTCAACGGACTTAACGCGCTCGACCAGCCGTATATCGACAAGATCCTCATCGAGCTCGACGGCACGCCGAACAAGACCCGTCTCGGCGCGAACGCAATGCTCGGCGTATCGCTCGCCGTGGCAAAGGCGAGCGCCGAAGCGCTCGGTCTGCCGCTTTACAGCTACATCGGCGGCGTGAACGCCAAGACGCTGCCTGTGCCGATGATGAACGTGCTCAACGGCGGCGTCCATGCACCGTCCTCCGCGGCGGATATTCAGGAGTTCATGATCATGCCCGTCGGCGCGAAGAGCTGGAAGGAAGCACTGCGCTGGTGCAGCGAGGTGTTCCACACGCTCTCCAAGGTGCTGCACACCTCCAGCGTCGGCGACGAGGGCGGCTACGCCCCCAGCGATCTTGCGAGCGACGAGGACGGCCTGCGCGCCATTGTCAAGGCCATCGAGCTCGCGGGCTACAAGCCCGGCGAGGACTTCATGCTCGCGATGGACGCGGCCTGCTCCGACTGGTTCAAGGCCGAGGACGGCTGCTATCACCTGCCGAAGCGCGGCATCACCATGACGCGGCAGCAGATGGTCGATATGTGGGTTGATTTCTGCGACAAGTACCCGATCATCTCGCTCGAGGACTGCATGGCAGAGGACGACTGGGAGGGCTGGAAGATGCTCACCGATGCGCTCGGCCATCGCGTGCAGCTCGTCGGCGACGATCTCTTCGTCACGAACGTGCGCCGCATCAAGATGGGTCTCGAAAAGCACGTTGCAAACAGCGTTCTCATCAAGCTCAACCAGATCGGCACGCTGACCGAAACGCTTGACGCCATCCAGCTCGCGAACCGCGCGGGCTACACCACGGTCGTCTCCCACCGCTCCGGCGAGACGGAGGACACCACGATCGCCGATCTCGTTGTCGGCCTCAACGCCGGCCAGATCAAGACCGGCGCGCCGAGCCGCACCGACCGCGTGGCGAAGTACAACCAGCTCCTCCGCATCGAGGAAGAGCTGTTCGACGCCGCGCAGTACCCCGGCAAGGCCGCGTTCTTCTCCATCCGGTAAGAGAATATATGCCAGACCCGCCCGTGCTCACGCACGGGCGGGTTTTTGCCTGCCGTGGATTTTTTCCGTGGGTTCTGGTATGCTTATTCTCGAAAAGCCTCCCTCTGACGAGGGAGGTGGCAAAAGCGCAACTTTTGACGGAAGGAGTTACTCCCTCAGCCTCGCAAGCTCGTCAGCTCCCTCGGCGAGGGAGCCTTTGCGGCTCAGCAAATCAAATCCAAGGAGTCCCCGGAAATGAAAATAACGATCCTCGCAACGCTTATGATCTTCGCGGCGTATTTCCTGCTTTTATATGGCGCGGTCGGTTTTATTCAGGACAAGCGCTTCTTCTCCTTCGCGCCGAAGGAAAAGTCTGCTGCGATTCCGGACAAGCAGGAGCGCTTCCCGGCGCGCATATCGTCGGCTGGGCCATCGTGTCGCTCGCGCTCGCGCTTTTTCTCGGCGCGGCCATTCTCGCCGCGTGGGATGGCGCGAAACGACGAGGCGCAGCGCTTTTACCAAAGTGTGGAGAGCACCGCCCTCCACGACACCGGTATCTGGATCAATACGTGATTTATATTGCACAAAGCGCAGGAGTCGCATTCGACTCCTGCGCTTTGTGTTTTATGATCGTTTTCAGTCATCCGTGCCGAGGGCGTCGAGGCCCTTGACGTGGTCGACCTTTTTCGCCTTGATGTTCTTCACGAGCAGCGTGAACACCGTGAAGCTCGCGGCGGTGAGGATGGAGGCATAGATCGGCAGCGTGCGCCACGCCATCGTCGCGTCCAGCACGAAGCCGAGGGCGATGGGCGTGATCGTCTGCGCGGACATGCTCGCGGCGTAGTAATAGCCGGTGAAGCGGCCGATTTTCTTGCTCGAGCAGAGCTCCACGACCATCGGGAACGAGCAGTTGTGCACCAGCGCCATGCCGAAGCCCTTGATCGCCCAGACGACGAACAGCAGCGTCGGGAACGCGAACTCGCCGCGCGCGCCGACGACCTTCCCGGTAGGCGTGGCAAAGCACATGATGATGAGACCGACGAGCGTGCACGCAAGGCCGCAGGAGATCGTCCACTTGCGGCCGATCTTCTCGGCGATCGAGCCGGCGGTGGCAAAGCCGATGACGGAGGCGAGACCGCCGAGGATCGTGAGGATCATCGTGGCGCTCGAAACGCTGTTGAGATAGTAAATAACATAGTTTCCGATGTACGTGCCGAGCGCGTTATCGGACATGAACCAGAGGAATTCCGCGCCGAGGATCGCGAGCAGCATGCGCTTATTGGCCTTGCTCATCGGCTTATCGTCGTCGATGGGCGTTTCGACCGCAGCCATCTCCTCGCCGAGAGCGAGCTCCTCCGCCATCTCCTGCTCGATCTTGTTTTCCTTGATCGTGGCGAACAGTACGAGCGCGGAAATGACCATCAGCACCGAGGCGATGATGAACGGCAGCTCGATGACCCAGAGATTGCGCTCTGCGTCGGGGGCGTTGATGTAGTTGCTCAGCACGAGGAAGAGGCCGAGCACCGTGGCGAACGCGCCGCCGATGTAGCCCATGATGTTGATGATGCCGTTGGCCTTGGCGCGCAGGGGCTTGGGCGTGATATCCGGCATGAGAGCGACGGCGGGGTTGCGGTACATCATCATGAAGATGAGCACAATCGCCATCATCGCAACCATTCCGGCGATATTGTTGTTGTGGAAGAACAGCGGAATGAACGGGAACGCGACCGCCGAAACGAACGTGCCGACGAGGATGTACGGCATGCGCTTGCCGATCTTCGTATGCGTCTTGTCAGAAAGGCGGCCGAAGAGCGGCAGAAGGATAAGCGCCGCGAGGTTATCGCACGCCATGATGATGCCGACGATCCACTGCACGTGCAGGATGTGGTTCGGGTCGCTCGCCTTGAGATCGGCGGACGACATGCCGTAAAACCGGCGGGCGAAGATGTCCGTCAGGAACGTCGGGCACCAGGAATCGTACACCTGCCAGAGCAGGAGAATGCCGAAAAAGGCAAAGCCGATGAGAAAGGTACGCTTATAATTGAGCTTCACTGCCGTTTCCTCTCCGCGCGGCCCGCGCCGCGCGCCTCTCTTTTAGACTCCTTTTATCATACAGGAAAAACCGTCTCTTTACAAGGCGTTTTTCCTGCGGTAAAATATCGCTGCGAGGTGATACCAATGAAACAATGCATGAAGCAATACAAAAACGCCGGAACGATCGCCGCGGCCGCCATCGGTGCGGCTGCCGCCGGATATCTTTTCCTGATCGCGCCGGGCCGCTCGCGCGCGGGGCAGCGCTTCCCGTTCCGGGGGCAGAACATCGCCCACCGCGGTCTGTATGACGCTGCGCAGGGCGTCCCCGAAAACTCGCTCGCGGCGTTTCGCGCCGCAGCGGAGGCCGGATACGGCGCGGAGCTTGACACCCGCCTCACGAAGGACGGCGTCGTTGTCGTTTCACACGACAGCAACATCCGCCGCATGACCGGCGCGGATGTGACGGTCGAATCGCTCGACTTTGCCGAGCTGCAGCAGTATACGCTCGGCGGCACCGAGGAGCGCGTGCCGCGCTTTTCGGACGCGCTCGACATTCTCGCCGCCGCGCACGTGCCCGTGATCGTGGAGGTCAAGGCCTCGCCCGACCATCGCCGGGGCGAGCTCTGCCGCAAGGTGCTGGAGCTCATCGACGCACATACCGGCAATTTCTGCGTAGAGAGCTTTGACCCGTTCATCGTGGCGTGGTTCCGCTTCCACGCGCCCGACCTGCTGCGCGGCCAGCTCACCGCCCAGTGCGACAATCTCGGCAGCAATTTCGGCGCGTGGCTTTCGAGCCGGATGCTCATCGGCTGCATTGGCCGGCCGCAGTTCATCGCCCACCGCACGGGCAAAAAGTCCCTCGGCGTGAAGCTTGCCGAGCTCCTCGGCGCGATGCGCGTCACCTGGACGGCGCACGACCGCGGCGAGGAAGCGAAGAGCGACGCCGTGATCTTTGAAGCTTACCGCCCGCCGGTACAGTATAAATGAGCGCGCTCCGCCGCGTCCAGCTTGTCAAAAAAGTCTCTATAAGACTTTTTTGTCTTCGCTTTCCGCCGAGCATTTTGAATGCATTCAAAATGCTGCTTCGCCCGAAAGCCTTGCGATGCAATGCTTTCGACGGCGGTTTATCCAATTTGAGGCGGGCCTTGCCCCCTCAAGCTCCCCCGCTGCTGTCATGTCCGGCTTCATGGCGGAGATTATTTTGCAGACTGAGCGCACTCACGCTCATTCTCGCGCTCTGCTGCCTCGGCGCGCTCACCGCGCACGCCGACGAAGGAGACGCCCCTGCCGCGGAGAGCGATTGCGCGCACCCCGGCTGGCAGAACGGCGTATGCGTCGCGTGCGGCGCGGTCTGCCCGCACGCGGAGCATGACTATTACTCCTGCGTCTGCTTTGCCTGCGGCATGACCGTCGGCCACTCGTATCTCACGTCGCGCTGCCCGATGTGCGGCCGCGTGCCGGACTATATCGATTCACGCGTTCCCTACGAGTTCTTCTCCCGCTCCGAATACCCCGGCACGGTGGAAGCCGTTGAGTACCTGACGCGCGACTACGTCGGCGAGCGCAAGGGCGCCGGTACGCTCACGTATTACAAGCGGATGCTCGTCTATCTCCCCTACGGGTACGACGCCTCAAAGCCGTACAACGTGCTCGTGCTGCTGCACGGCATGGGCGGCAACGAGAATTACTGGCTCGGAAAGCAGCAGCTCTACGCCGCCTACGACTCCGATTCGTATGTTTACACCTCCCGGATGCTCGACAACATGTTCGCCGCCGGGATGTGCCGGGATATGATCATCGTGACGCCGACCTTTTACCGCAGCAGTGCCAACCTCTCCCGGTACGACCGCATCCCGGACGAGGAGCAGTTCGTCCGCGAGCTGCGCGAGGACATTCTGCCCTGCATTGTGCAGAACTACGCGACCTATGCCGCCGACGGTAGCGCCGAAGCGATCGCCGTGGCGCGCGACCATTTCGCTTACGCGGGGCTCTCCATGGGCTCGATCTATGCTTACAACTCCGTGATGCCGCTGTGTCTGGACGAGTTCGCGTGGTTTGGCTGCTTCTCCGGGAGCGACTGCTACGTCGATCTCGCCGCGGATGCGCTCGGGAGCGAGGCGAACGCCGCCTATCCGATCCGGTACTTTTATAACAGCATCGGAACGCTCGACTCCATGGCGACGCTCCACCGCGAAAACTTCATCGCGCTCACCGACCGCGTGGACGGCCTGACCGACACGGAGAACGCCTGGTTCACCCAGCTCCCCGGCCTCGGCCATGAATACAGTGCCTGGATCGTCGGCCTCTATAACTTCTTGCAGGTCGTTTTTATGATGTAAGGGCTGCATCGATCAAGGAGGGGTATTCTTTGAAAAACGAACCACTGGTCATAAAGCGTCGCGGGGAGGACGGGAGCCGGATCATCACCGTCCGCATCAAGGAGGATACCCTCGCGGAGCTGGACCGTATCGCCGCCGAGAGCAACTACTCCCGGAACGAGCTTATCAACATCATTCTGGCGCACGGCGTCAAAACCATTGAAATCGAATAACCAATGTCAAAAACCCGTCCCATGCCGTTTCCGGCATGGGACGGGTTTGTTTTCTTCGCCTTTTTTACTTATTGTTCGGCACCTCGATGCTCACGTCGCTGAGCGCGAAGCTGGCGCAGGGGTGGATGTAGCCATAGTGCTTGTCGGCCTGGCGGCGGCCGTCGGTCGTTTCGGGGATGAACACCTCCCCGCTCACAAGGCGGCTGCGGCACCAGCCGCACACGCCGCCGCGGCAGCGGTTCGGCCCCGCGATCCCGGCGCGCTCGAGCGCCACGAGCATGTTCTCGTCGGCACGGCAGGGGATCTCGTAGTCTTTGTTGCACATCTTTACCTTCAGCGTAAAGACCTTGTCCTTCATCTCCTGCGGATAGCCGGGCAGCGTCCACGGCTGCTTGATGGAGCCGAAGAGCTCCTTGCGGTAGTGCCGCTGGTCGAGCCCGAGGGATTCGATCTCTTTATCCAGGAAGCCGTACATCCCCTGCGGGCCGGAGGCGAAGAGTGAGTAGGCGCCCTCCCCGGCGTATTTCTTTATGAGCTCCGCGGTGAGGAAGCCGTGCTCGCAGCCTTCGGCTTCCTCGTCGCTGAGGACGTTCACGAGCCGCACCTTATCCGTTTTTGCCATAATGGCGGCAAACTCCTCCGCGAAGAGGATGTCCGCCTTTGTGCGCGAGCCATAGAGCACCGTAAGGCGGAAATCCTCGTCCCTGCTCGCGATGGCCCTGGCCATGGAGAGCACCGGCGTGATGCCGTTGCCGCCGCAGCACGCCACGACGTGCGCCTCGTCGCGCAGACCTTCATAATAGAAGAAGCCCTGCGGGCCGGAGGTCTTCACCTCGCCGCCGACGTGCCAGTTGGCGAGGATGTACTTGGAGAGGAAGCCGTCCGGCACCTGCTTGACGGTGACCTCCATCGTGCCGGAGAGCGTCTCCTCCGGGCCGGAGCTGATGGACACCGGACGGGCGATGAGCTTGCCGTCGATGCTCTGGCGGATGACGACGTACTGCCCGGCGCGGAAGAACGCGGGGTTCTCGCCGTCCTTGCGGCGCAGCGTATAGCTGCAAACGCCCTCGCCGCGCTCGACGATCTTTTCAATGATAAATTCCTGCTCGTTCGGGTGGCGCTCCGCCGCCTTTTCGTTGCACTTGAATGTGGCGGAGGTCTTGGCCGCGGACGAGGCCTGGATGCGCTTTTCGCGTTCCTTCGGCTTGTTGGTAAAATAGATGATGTCCTTGAGACCGTATTTTTTCAGCTTCACGTCCGCCATGTCACTTGCCCTCCATCTCTTCGAGAATGATCTTTCCGATGTCGTTGCCGTTGGTATAGGTCATGTTGTAGCCGTCGCCGCGGGCGCCGGCGGCGCCGCAGGTCTTGAAGCCCTTTATGGGCTGATCCTTGCGGATCGCCATCAGGCGGGAGAGCATCGTGTCCCAATCGTCCACGCGGTAGCCGTATACCGTGCCCTCCGGGGTGTTCAGGAAGTGCGCGAACGTCCACGGAGAAGCGAGCTCGATCTCCTCGATGCAGTCGTGGATGATAATGCCGGTGTCGTGTTCAAAGTTGTCCATCACCTTTTTGAACAGCTCCTGCTTTTTGTGGACGTACTCGCGCTGCGTAAAGTCGCCCCAGACGTCCTCGGTATAGCAGATGGTGAAGGTCATCACGGTCGTCCCCTTGGGCGAGGCATCCGGGTTGACGACATTATAAATAACAACGACGCTGTGCGTGTTGTCCTCGTAGGACGTCGCGTCCTGAATGTTCTTCGCGTTATCCAGCGAGCCGGGCATGAAGATCGTGTAGTCCTTGATCCCCAGCTCCTCCACGCTCTTGTTGCAGGCGACGTAGGCGTTGAAAAAGCGGATGCCGTGCTTTTCGGCGTTGACGCGCTTATACTCGCGCTCGGGGACCTTGATGTTCTCGTCGAGAAGCTGGTTGTAGGCGATCTCGGGGTTGACGTTCGCGATAACGTAGTTGGTCTCCACCATGCCGACATCGGTGAGCACGCCGGTGATGTTGCCGTCCTTGTCGCCGCAGACCTTCAGCGCGCGGGTGTTCAGCCAGAGCTCACCGCCGAGAGAGCGCAGCCGCTCGATGCACGCCATGGTCATGCCGTGGGCGTTGTCGCGGCAGATGGTCGGCTCGTACTTGGCGTACATATAGAACATCCACGCCTGATGCACGAAGCTCATCTTTTCATAGTCCGCGCCGATGTACGTCCAGTACACATCCAGAATGTCGATGGCGTCCTCCGGCATGCCGATGTTGCGCATGACCTCGTTGAACGGCCGCTCGGCAACCTTGAGGAAGTTGGAGAAATGCTTCATGAAGTACAGGCTGTCGGTCTTGAGGAAGCCGTCCTTCTTTACGTCGGACATGTGGGCGGAGAAATAGTCGTTCGCGTCCACGCACTCCTTCGCCAGCGAGAGGAACACGCGCATCGGCTCGCGGCTGCCGGGCACGACCTCCTCCATCTTGTTGATAACGTTCTCGATGCCGGTGGGCAGCGTGATATCAAAGTGCTTGCCGCTGCGGGTGGTGCCGATGCAGCGGTACATTTCGGGGATGTACAGCCAGTCGATGTTGAGCTTGTGCTCCTCCATCATGATGCGGCCGGGCAGGCCCCACTCGCCCTTTTTGCCCAGACCGCAGTATTCGTGCAGCGAAGCGTCGAATTCAAAGCGGCCCCGGACGAACGACGAGGCGCATCCGCCGGGCAGATTGTGCTGATCCAGCAGCAGTACCTTCTTTCCCTGCGCAGCTACGGTGATCGCCGCCGACATGCCGGCGAGTCCTGCGCCGATGACGACGCAGTCAAACTTGCTGTTGCTCATGACGTTCCTCCCATACACATTTTATATGCTGAAATCCTCATTATTTTATTATGGTATAGCCATATTGTCAAGATTTTGCATTATTTTGTTTTCTTTGCCCTTCATTTTTGTTGACGGTGCACAAAATATGTGCTACTCTGGACATTGTGAGATTTCTCGCAAGAAATAAAGGCACGGAAAGGAGCTCCCCTATGGCGAAAAAGTATGATGTTGTGGTCGTCGGCGCGGGTAACGCCGGTCTGAGCGCGGCGGTATCCTGCGCGGCGCAGGGCAAAAAGACCCTCCTCATCGAAAAGCACAACCTGCCCGGCGGCGTCGCCTCCAGCTTCAAGAGAGGCAGATTTGAGTTCGATCCCAGCGTGCACGAAATCTGCGATTACGGCGCGGACAACGACAAGGGCCATGTGCGGCTCATCATGGAAAAGAACGGCGTAAAGGTCGACTGGATCACCGTTCCGGATTGCTACCGCTCCATCTCCACGTATTCCGACGGCACCCCCATGGACGTTACCATCCCCTGCGGCCGCGAGGCGTACATCGCCGCGGTCGAGAGCTACGTCCCCGGCTCCCGCGAGTCTCTGGAAAAATTTTTCGATCTCATCGAGGAGATCCGCGCCGCCAAGGTGTATATGTTTGACGGCACCCCCAACGATTCCAAGTATATGCAAAAGCACTTCCCCAACACACTGCGTACCTGCGGCTACGATGCGCTCACCGTTATGAAGGCGCTCAAAATGCCGCAGAAGGCGATTGATATCGTCGGCGTTTACTGGCCGTATCTCGGCGTGCCGCTCGATGAGGTCAACTTCTTCCACTTCGGCAACATGATCGATATGTACGTCACGCGCCAGGCGGTCATCCCGCACCATACGTCCCACGAGATCTCCATGACGTTCATGAACCGGTTCTATGAGCTCGGCGGCGAGGCGTGGTTCAACTGCCGCGCCGAGGAATTCCTCTTCGACGGCGACCGCGTCTGCGGCGTGCGCACGAATCTCGGCGATGTAGAGTGCAGACAGGTGCTCGCGAGCATCAACCCCAACATCATTTACGCCAACATGATGCCGAAGGAGCTCGTGCCGGAGCGCGAGAAGAAGCTCGCCGCCGCGCGCAAGGGCAAGTTCAGCACCAAGTTCTGCATGATCTACTTTGCACTGAACAAGACCTGCGAGGAGCTCGGTCTCACCGACTACTGCATCTTCTTCGCCGGCAGCGCCGACTCCCGCAAGGAATACAATAATATCAAGAGCATCGACAATGACTACAACATCCTCATCAGCTACAACAACCTCATCCCCGACTTCTCCCCCGAGGGCACCTGCGTCATCAGCTTCACGAAGCTTTTCAGCTCCGCCGAGGACTGGGGCAAGATCGCGCCGGAGGATTATTACAAGGTCAAGGACAAGATGATCGCCAAGTGCATCGACGATCTCAAAAAGAAGCTCAACATCGATATCACGCCGTACATCGAAGAGGTCGAGGTCGCAACGCCCATGACGTTTGCGCGCTATCTCGGCACACCGGACGGCACGCCCTACGGCTTTGAAGTGAGCGAGTGGGACGGCGTCCTCGCGCGCATGATGGACATTGAGGCGGACTTCAACGTGAAGGGGCTGCGTCACATCGGCGCGGGCTCGTTCTTCGGCGACGGCTATTCCTCCACCTGGATCAACGGCGACATGACCGCCGGCCTTGCCTGCGCGGAAATCGACAAAGGAGGGAAAGAATAATGGCGCTGAACGTAAAAGTCGGGCTCATCGGCCTTCTGGACATGCTGAAATTTGCCAATCTCGGCAAGAAGAGAGAAAAGGTCATTGCGAACGCCCCGGCGGAGGAGATCACCGCCAACTATCCCGTCAACAATCTTGCCAAGGCGATGCACCCGGATTACCAGACGCTTGTGATCGATGAGATCATCGACCACGGCGCCGCCGCAGCCAAAACGTTCGTCTTCCGCCGCGCGGACGGCAAAGCCGCCCCGTACTTCCGTGCCGGACAGTACATCTCCCTCAAGCTCCCCATCGGCGAGAGCTTCGTGACGCGCCCGTACTCCATCTCCTCCTCGCCGAAGGACGCGCTGGAGGGTAAGATCGCCGTCACGGTCAAGCACAACCCCACCGGCTTTGCCGCAGACTGGATGCTCGAAAACTTCAAGGTCGGCGACACCGTCCACACCTCCGAGGGGCTCGGCTCGTTCTACTATGAAAAGTACCGCGACGCGAAGCACGTCGTAGCGCTCGCCGGCGGCAGCGGCATCACGCCGTTCCTCTCCATGGCACGCGCCATCCGCGACGGCATCGAGGACTTCCGTCTCACGATCCTCTTCGGCAGCCGCACGGAGGAGGGCATTCTCTTCCGCGAGGAGCTCGACACCATCGCCGCCGAGACCGGCAAGGTCAACGTCGTCCACGTCCTCTCCCACGAGGAGAAGGAGGGCTTCGAACACGGCTTCCTCACTGCCGAGCTCATCCGCAAATACGCCGGCGAAGAGCCCTACAGCGTGTTTGTGAGCGGCCCCGCGGCCATGCACCGCTTCGTCGGCCCCGAGATCGACAAGCTGGGACTGGAAAAGAAATACGTCCGCAAGGACTTCCCCGGCGCATCCCGCCCTGTGTGGGAGCAGCCCGGCTATCCCGCGGACAAGAAGGACAGGGTCTTCCGGCTCACCGTGCGCCAGGGGCCGAACGAGACGGTGTGCGGCTGCTCAGCCAACGAGCCGATCCTCGTCGCCATCGAGCGCGCCGGGATTCGCGCACCGTCGCGCTGCCGCAGCGGCGAGTGCGGCTGGTGCCGTTCGCGCGTCGTTTCCGGCGAAGCCTTCATCCCCGAAGAGACCGACGGCCGCCGCTGGGCGGATAAGCGCTGCGGGGAGATCCATCCCTGCGCCAGCTACGCGCTCTCCGACATGACGATCGCAGTCCCCGGTGAGTACGTAAAATAACCCCCCAGTCAGCCTTACGGCTGCCAGCCCCCCCCTATTAAGGGGGCCAAGTGAGGTTGCGATAAACTATCTTGCCTCCCCTAGTTAGGGGAGGTGGGTTTTGCCGCAGGCAAAAGCCAGAGGGGTTATCCTTGCAGGCGCCTCCCAAAAAAGCACAAAAAAGATCCGGAAGGGCAGAAAGTCCTTCCGGATCACTTTTTATTTCTTTTCGCTTCCCTTGGTTTTCCCGGGCAGCTCCGCGATCGAGCGGAGGCCGCGCTTGGCGGTGGTGCGGCGGTAAGCCTGCGGAGATATGTTGTGCGTTGCCTTGAAGGTCCGGGAGAAGTGGTCCACGCTGTCATAGCCGACGAGCGCAGAGATCTCGTGGATGCGGAGGCTGGAGCTGCTGAGATACTCCTCCGCACGGGTCATCTTAATGCCGCGGACGATATCCGTAAAGCTCATGCCCATGTAGTTTTGCAGCATGCGCGAGAGATACGTTTCGTTATAGTGGAACGTCCGCGCGAGCGAGCTCAGGCGCACCGTGCGGTAATTCTGCTGGATATACTGCAAGATCGCCCCACAGTCGGCGCGCGTCGTCTCGTCCCGCCCGGAGCGGAGGATCGAGGCATTCTCGCCGTGCGCGCGAAATACCGTGGCAAGGAAGAGCTCCATCCAGCTCATCGAGCACAGGTTGGCAAGCGGAGCCTTGGACGCACACTCGCGCACGAGCTCGTGCAGAAGGGACAGCGTACTGCCGGATTCAAAGTCGCCCGCCATATGGAGGTAGTTCAGTTCTGTGGTTTCGCCAGCGCCGTAAAGGGACTCGCGGAAGAAAACGCTCATTTTATCGCCGCTGGTCATCAGCGCGCCGAACTGCGCGTCAAACGTGGAGCGGCGCATATGCAGCGCGATCACATAGGAGTCTTCCGGGACCTCCATGGTATGCGGTGTATGCGGCGGCAAAATCACAACGCCGCCGGGGGCCACAGCAAGAGGTACACCATCAAAAAAGATCTCACACTCGTTTTTCAGCGCTACGATCACCGAGAATGATTCATATTCCGTGGGCTCGGCGCTCAGGTAGGAGAACAGGCGCGTTGCGGCAACATCGCGGCCAGGCGCGAAGATCGCATCCTCTACGGAGAGGTGCGAAGCGCCGGAGTCGGAGGTATTCTGAAGAAACGCGGTGACATCCACTGCTTGAGAATCAATGATCTCGCAGATCTGCTCAAGCGTATGCTGCACTTTCGATTCCGTTGGCGTGGGGACATGCGGAGAGGAAAGGAGATGCTTTTTTTCCATCATATCAAGCGCCTCGCCAAGCGATGGGCGAACGCCGGTTTTACGGTAATTGGAGGAAAGAAAGTCCTCCAGTTCTTTTACCGTTGTCAGCAAGTTGGTCTTTTCCATGTTCGCTCCTCCCATTGGGGAAATGGATTCTTACGTGTAAAATAGTACACGTGTTCAAATAATTATCTATTATACTATACATGAAATGTTAAGGACGTCAAGCCCCATCGTAAAAATCCGGTAGTAAAACACCGAAAAATGCCGCGTGTTCTGTATTAAAGAAAAAATTGCACGGATGGCATAAATGCTCTGCATGGCAGGAAAAAAACGGAGAGATGAAAAAATCATCTCTCCGTTTTGTTGTGTTGGCGTTGACCTATTTTCCCAGCCCGTCGCCAGGCAAGTATCGTCGGCACAGGTGAGCTTAACTTCCGTGT
>CAKTBC010000012.1 GCA_934533005.1 uncultured Oscillospiraceae bacterium
CGGTATAGGTCTTCCCCTGCGGCGCGGCGGTCTCCTCCGGCAGCGCTGCCGCGGCGGCGGGCACGTCCGAAAGCGGCTGCACGGCTTCGACCCCCTCCGGGCGATAGCCGCAGTTTGACAGAAGCAGCGCGCCGAGCATCGCGGCCAAAAGCAGGGGTATTCTTTCTTTATACGGTTTTTCTCTCATACTTTCCTCGCTCTTTCCGCCGCCGTCCGATCGCATTTGACACGCCGGGGCGGGAATATTATAATTGTATCGCATTTTTTGCGAAAAAGCAATTCCGGGAGAGGATCGTCTCAATGAAATTGAAGCTGCTCCGGCTCGCGCCGCTCGCTGCGGTGCTGCTTGCCGCGGCATTTCTCCACGGCTGCGGCTACCGGGCGGAGACCGCCCCTCTTACCGCAAACGTTCCCGCCGCGGCGGCAGAGCTCGCGCCCGAACCAACGGCAGTGCCGGTGTTCACCGTGGAATACCGTCTCGGCGACGACGTTTTGAAAACCGAAAACGTCCCGTTCGGCGGTGTTCCTGTCGCGGACGCCGCGCTGCCGGAAGGGCTGCGGCTCATCGCCTGGACGGATGCGTCCGGTGAGCGCATTGATCCGGCGGTGCCGGTCGAAGCAGATGCCGTATACTACGCACTGGCACGCCCCGCGCTTTCCGCTGACGCCGCCTTTCTCTTCCCCGACGAATACGGTCTGCTCCGCCCGGAGAGCGCGATGACGAACGCGGAATGCGCCGCGGCGCTGCGCGCGCTCGCGCCGGAGGAACGTCTTGACCCGGCTCTGCTCGCCTCGCTCGACACCGAGCCGGACGGGACGCTCACGCGCGAAGGACTCAAGACCGCGCTGGACGCGTTTTTTGATCCCGAGACGGTAGAACCGGTGCTTGAAGCTCTCCCGGCAACGGAGAGCGATAATGCGGCGCGCGCCGAGTTTGCCTACAGCGTTTCCCGTCTGCTCGGCAAAGAGGCCGCCGCGGAGGATATCTATTACCCGGACGTCGCCCCCTCGCATTGGGCGGCATCCGAACTGCTCGCTGCCGCAGGGAGCGGAGCGCTCACAAAGGATGCTCTTGTATCCATGACGCGGGACGGCTTTCTCTGGTTCGGCGGACACCTCTATCGGCTCGATGAAAACGGGTATTTTCTCACCGATACGGAATTTGACGGGCTGTATTTCGACAAAAACGGCCGCTACACGAGCGGCAATGAAGAGCTGGACGGCTTTGTCGCGCAGACTCTCTCCGACTTCATGACGCCGGATGCCTCCCGGCTCGACGACCTCAAGGCGATCTACTACCACGTGAAAAACGATTTCCAGTACCTCACGCGCAACTACTACGACTCCGGCGCGACCGGCTGGGACATTGACGAGGCGCTCACGATCTTCCGCACGAACAGGGGCAACTGCTACTGCTACGCCGGAGCGTTCTGCGCGCTCGCCCGCGGGCTTGGGTACAACGCCCGCACCTATTCCGGCAGCATCGGCGTGCAGAATCAGCCGCACGCCTGGACGGAAATCACTCTCGACGATAAAATCTACATCTGCGACCCGGAGATCGAGATGAATTACTGGCTGCTGCAGATGTACACCGACAATTTCATGATGCTGCGGGAAAACTCACTCGGCTGGAACTACCAGGCCGTCGGGCGCACGTAAACTCCTATAGTTTTCATCCCTCCGGTTTGCGCCGGAGGGATTTTTATACATATACCGTGCTTTTCCGGGCATTCTATAAAAAAAGGGAAAGACGGTGGTTTTTCTGAAAAACAAGCGGCTCGGGCGGCAGACGGTAGCCTTTACGAACCCACCCTCGATTGCGGCGGGCAGCTGCGTTGTCGGGCAGAAGGAGGGCGAAGGCCCTCTGCGGAAATGGTTTGACTATATCAGCGACGATTCCTATTTCGGCCAGTCGAGCTGGGAGAAGGCGGAGAGCGTGATGCTCTCCAAGTGCTTCGCGCTCTGCTGCGACAAGGCAAAAATTCCGCCCTCGGACATTCAGTATCTGTTTGCGGGCGACCTTCTCAACCAATGCGCCGGGTCAACGTTCGCCGCGCGCGATCTCCCCATCCCCTACTTCGGCGTTTACGGCGCGTGCTCCACGATGGCGGAGAGCCTGTCGCTCGCCGCGATGACGATCGACGGCGGCTACGCCGACACCGTGTGCGCCATGACGAGTTCGCACTTCTGCTCGGCGGAGCGGCAGTTCCGGCTTCCGCTCGAATATGGCGGGCAGCGCACGCCGACCGCGCAATGGACCGTGACCGGCGCGGGCGCGCTGCTGCTCATGAGCGAGGGGGCTGGCCCCTATGTGACGCACGTGACGACCGGACGCATCCGCGACGCGGGCGTGACCGACGCGAACAACATGGGCGCGGCGATGGCTCCGGCAGCATATGAAACGCTCAAAGCACACTTCGCCGACACCGGACGCACCCCGGCAGACTATGCCGCGATCATCACCGGCGATCTCGGAAAGATCGGCCACGAAATTTTGACCGACCTCTTTCTCCGGGACGGCGTTGATCTCGGCGTATGCTCCACGGACTGCGGCATGCTGATCTTCAACCCGGAGACGCAGGACGTACACGCCGGCGGAAGCGGCTGCGGTTGCAGCGCATCGGTGCTCTGTGGGCACATTCTCCAGCGCATGACCTGCGGCGACTGGCCGCGCGTGCTCTTTGCCGCGACAGGCGCTCTCATGTCGCCGACAACGTCGCAGCAGGGCGAGAGCATTCCCGGCATCTGCCATGCTGTGGTGCTGGACGTAAATCGGGGGTAAGGACTATGTGGACAGACTATCTCAAGGCGTTTCTCGTCGGCGGGGCGCTGTGCGCTCTCGGCCAGGTGCTCATTGACCGGACAAAGCTCACCCCGGCGCGGATTCTCACATGCTATGTTGTGCTCGGCGTTGTGCTGCACGCCGTCGGCGTATACGCCCCGCTCATCGAGTGGGCGGGTGCAGGCGCGAGCGTGCCGCTCACAGGTTTTGGAAGTACGCTTGCCAAGGGCGTGGAAAAGGCCGTGGCGGAAAAAGGCTTTCTCGGCGCCTTTACCGGCGGGCTTACTGCTTCTGCGGGCGGCATCGCCGCGGCGATATTCTTCGGCTATCTCGCCGCCGTGATCTTCAAGCCCAAGGAGAAAAAATAACTCACCAATACCGCCGCTTTCCACAAAAAACGGTGGTGAGCAGCGTTACCATCACGCCGCAGCCGCGGCGGTAAAAGGCAAGCGTGTTGTCCTCCGGCAGCGCCTCCTGCGCCGTTTCGAGCAGCAGGAGCGTGCTGCCGGATCGTTCCGCGCCCTCCGCCTCGACCGAGCCGCTCTCGGTAATCGTTATCGGCAGCGCCTCTGCGGCGCTCGCGTACCCGGACGGCGGACGCGACTCCTGCAAATAATATGTTCCGGCGGGAAGCCCCTCGATGCGGACATAGCCATTCTCTGCGGTACGCAGGATGTAGGTGTGGCGCGTGTGGTCGCAGCCGAGCGCACACGCAAGATATGCCTCCCCGCTTTCCCAGAACGCCACCGGCTCGCGCTCCGCAGCATCGTAGTAGAGTCGGAAGCAGGCAGACGGCAGCGGATGATCCGCCACGCGCGCATCCGCAAAGCGCACGCCACGGAAAACGGAAAAGCCGTAAGCGTATATCTCCGTTCTATCGCTCGTCACGCTCTGGCCGCTCTCGCTCTCCGCCGTAAGAAATACGGCGTTCCCGTCCGCGCCGGCTGAGCAGGCATCGCCCAGCCGCGCCGTCCACTCCACCGTCAGGCAGACGCTCTCCCGCGCGGAAAATCGCGCCGAGAGGTGGAGAGTGAAAGCGCTCTCCGGCGAGCGCGTGCCGGTGACGAGCGTGTAGTATGAGGCGTTGACGCTCTCGCCGTCCGCAAGGACTGCTGCAAGCGAGAGAAATTCCATACCGGGGGAAAACACGCTGCGCACCATCCAGCTCTCGCCGGGGCGCAGCGTGAGCGAGGCGCGAAAGCGCAGCTCTTCTCCCGGCATGGCGCTGCGCGATACCGCCCAATCCCCGGCGCGCGTCTGCACGGCGGCGGTCTCCTCCGCAGCCAGGGCGCGCAGCGGCAGCAGCACGGCAAGCAAACACACAACGAGATAAACGATCCGACGCTTCATGCTCTCCCCTCCTTTTCCCACGGAAAACCGCGGGAAATGGTTTTTTCACGCAAGAGCATAGCAGAGACGCCATGCAAAAGCCGTCGAACGGAGAGGGCATTGCGCCGGGGCGGCACAGTATGATATAGTAGGAAAAAACAGGCTGTACATACAGGAGGTCTTGCCATGAAACGGATCATAGCGATCGACTACGGCGACGCCCGCACCGGCGTTGCGGTGTCGGATCTCACCGGCACACTCGCGGGCGAAGCGCTCACCATTCAGGAGTGGAACGCCGAAAAGCTCGCACAGCGGCTCGCCTTTTTCGCCCGCGAGCGCGACGCCGAAAAGTTCGTGCTCGGTCTGCCGAAGAACATGGACGGCACGGAAGGCCCGCGCGCGGAAAAGGCGCGGCAGTTCAAAGTTCTGCTGGAGGAGGCCTCCGGCCTGCCGGTCACGCTCTGGGACGAGCGGCGCAGCACCATTGAGGCGCACGCCATCCTCCACGCCGCCGGAAAAAAGGAAAAGAAACACCGCGCCAACGTGGACGCGGTAGCGGCAACGCTCTTGTTGGAGGGGTATCTGGCCAGTCCCAACCGATAAAATAGTCAAGACCACCGGCGTAGCCGGTGGCTTGCACAAGCCCTATAAGGGCGTAGGACAGCCGCGCCTCAAGGCGCATGAAAAAGTCCGCCAATCGCAACACTATTACGGGCTGCCCCCTTCCGGGGGCGGCTCTTTATTTGCCCTTGCTTACTGGCTCACCCGTAAACGGGTCGGTAAATTCTTTCAGACTGATCTGGTCCGCGGCTGCATCCTCTTGCAACTGATTCCGTACATATTCCTGTATTGCCTTCTCATTACGCCCTACCGTGTCCACATAGCAGCCGCGGCACCAGAAATGTCGGTTTCCGTACTTGTACCTCAGATTCGCATGCCGGTCGAAGATCATCAGGCTGCTCTTTCCCTTCAGGTACCCCATTACTTCCGACACGCTGTACTTGGGTGGTATCTTCACATACAGATGTACATGATCCGGCATTGCCGCTGTCTCCAGAATTTCTATCCCCTTCCTTGCGCATAAGGCGCGGATGATCTGGCCTATATCTGCTGAAATTTGCTTATAGACTATCTGGCGGCGGTATTTCGGCGCAAACACAATATGATATTTGCAGTTCCACTTACTATGTGCTAAACTGTCCTTATCCATTTGGATTACCTCCTTTGATTTTGTCTGTTGTCGGTTGGCGAACCTGACACCACTCTATCATCGGAGGTTTTCTTTTTTCTATCCATAAGTGGAACTCTTTATGTCCACCGGCATAGCCGGTGGTTGCCTTTTTTATGAATGCAAAAATGCCTCTTCGGAATAAACCGAAGAGGCATTTTCAGACTATCAAAAAGCCTCGCAGAGTTTACGCCCGCAGGCGCAAATAAAGTTTTAACCATTTTCTCCGGCGGCGTGTACGTCGGAGAAAATACTTCTCGGCTCGCAAACGTGCGAGCGAAATGAGTGCGCTGCGGCGAGCCGCTGCCCCTTCAAACGAGAGTCCAACGCAGGGGGGTCTCGTTTGAGAGCGTGTCAAAAATACTTTTTTGACACGCTCAAACCCCCGCAGCAGAAGCTGCGGGGGTTCACTATATACATATTCAGATATGGTTTGCCACTTCAAAGGCATCCCAGACGGCACTGTGGACGTTGTGGAACTGCTTGCAGTCGCCGATGGCATAGATCTCGTCGCACTCCTGCATAGCGTTGTAGAGTTCCTGATCCGGCGTGAAGCCGACGGCGAGAATGACCGTGTCGGCGGGGATCGTCTCCTCCGCGCCAGTGTCGAGATTGCGGATAACGAGGCTGTCCTCCGTTGTCTTCACCGCAGTGGTGCGGCAGCGGACATCCGTGCCGTAGAACGGGACGAGCCGCTCGAGCATTTCGCTGTTGGCCGAGCAGATGGGGGCATTCACGGCGAGCAGCTTCGGCAGTGCCTCGACGATCGTGACCTTTTTCCCGAGATCCTTCGTGAGCCAGAGCGCCAGCTCGCAGCCGACCATGCCGCCGCCGATGACAACGGCGTGCTCGCCGACATTCTCGCCGCTCTGTGCAAGCGCATCCTTCGCGGTGATGACATGGCGGTCATCGCCGAGCGAGAACGTCTTGGCCTTCGCGCCGGTGGCAACGATGAGCGTATCGAAGGAAAGTGTTTTCAGCTCCTCGGCCGTCAGGCGGTGGTTGAAGTGGATCTCCACGCCGAGCTTTTCGAGCGTATGGGCATACCACGCGATCAGCGCACGGTCATCGTCCTTGAAGGACGGAACGCCCGCCTCATACAGGGCGCCGCCCAGACGGCCGGAAGCTTCATAAATGACCGGCTCATGGCCGCGGATGGCGAGCACACGGGCCGTTTCGCACCCGGCGATGCCGCCGCCGACGATGACGACCTTTTTCTTGCGGAAAACGGGGTTATAGGCAAAGGCACGCTCGCGGGCGCACTGCGGGTTGACGGCGCAGTTGACCATCGAATACTTCTGGATGCGGCCCATGCAGCCCTCCTGGCAGCCGATGCAGGGGCGGATATCGGCTGTCTTTCCGGCGCGGAGCTTGTTCACATAGTCGGGGTCGGCCAGCAACGGACGGCCGAGAGAAACGATGTCGCACACGCCGGTCTTTACGGCCTCCACAGCCATATTGGGATCATCCATGCGTCCAGCGCAGAGCACCGGCACATCCACGATCTCCTTCACCGCTTTTGCGTACTTGCGGTAAAGCCCCTTTTCCTGATACATGGGCGGATGGCTCCACCACCAGGAATCGTAGGAGCCGACGTCCACATCGAGCGCGTCATAGCCGTAGGAGACGAGCAGCTTCGCCGCTTCGAGTCCTTCCTCCATGTCGCGTCCCTTTTCCACAAACTCCTCGCCCGGCAGCGCACCCTCGCGCCAGTCCTTGATCATGCTCTTCGGAGAGAAGCGCAGCGCCACAGGGAAATCCGCACCGCAGGTCTTTTTGATCTCTTCAACGATCTCGCGGGCGAAGCGCAGCCGGTTTTCAAGACAGCCGCCATACTCGTCCGTGCGGTGGTTGAAGAAGCTGATGGCGAACTGGTCAATGAGATAGCCCTCGTGCACGGCATGGATCTCCACGCCGTCAAACCCGGCGCGCTTGGCGTTGTAGGCGCCTTTTCCGAAGCTCTCCACGATGGCGTGGATCTCGTCCACGCTCAGCGGACGGCAGGTCTTATCCAGCCAGCGGTGCGGGATGGCCGAGGGGGCGACCGGCGGGAACTCGCCGAGATTTGTCGGGATCGTGACGCGGCCGAAGCCGCCGGACATCTGCAAAAAGATCTTGCTGCCGTAGGCGTGGACGCGCTCGGTCATCTCCCGGCCGGTACGCACGAAGTGCACGGGGTTGTACGTGCTGTTCGGGCAGTTGGGCATGGACTGCATCTCTACCGTGCAGTCGGAGAACGTGACGCCCGTGATGATGAGCGCCGTGCCGCCCTTGGCGCGCTCGGTATAGTAGTCGATGCCGCGCTGGTTAAAGCCCCCCTGCGCGTCTGCCAGGCCCAGCGGGCCCATGGGCGCCATGGCGAATCGGTTCTTCAGCTGAACCTTGCCGATGTTTGTCGTTGTGAAAAGCTCCGGGTATTTCATAGCGGCCTCCTGATATACAGATTTAATACACGTTAAAAAAGTGAACGCGTTCACTTTTTACATACTATAGGACGGCTGCGCGGCGCTGTCAACAGAAAAAACGAAAGTGTTTGCACGATTCGGAAAAATGCCCTATAATACCCATAGAAATTTTTGCAAAACGGAGAAACCTATGGACGAGAAAACCCAGGGCAAAAAATCCGACCGCACCCGGCAGCGCCTGTCTGCGGCGGCCATCGCCGCGATGACGGAGCGGGGCTATCAGGGCGTCACGATCCGGGACATATGTGAGCGTGCAGGCATGTCCATCGGGTCATTTTACCGGTATTTCGATACGAAGTCGGACGTGCTGCGTGAAATGTATGAAACCGGCGACGAGCTCATGCAGCACGAGGACGCCGCGCTGCAAAGCCGCCCGTGGCGCGAGCGCATCGCGGCGTTTATTGCAAAGTATGCCCGGCTGAACGTCGATACGGGGCTTGACGCGATGCGCGTGCTCTACAACCCGGAGAACACCTGGTTCACGCGTACCCGCCCGATGCAGCAGAAGCTTGAGGAGCTTCTCGCCGGGGCACAGAGTGCGGGCGAGCTTTCCGCGGAGCACTCCGCCGCGGAGCTCACAGAGCTTTTGTTTGTTTGTATGCGCGGCATCTGCTACGACTGGTGCATCTCCAACGGCACATACGATCTTGAAAAACGCATGTCCTATCAGATGTCTCTGCTTATGAAGGCCTTCTGGCTTTAACTATGTCTCCCGCAGAAAAGCGGCTCATCCCGAAACGCACGGGATGAGCCGCTTTTTCTTACACGAATGCACCATATGTTTCAAAATAAAGCGCATTGAACCAATTTCTCTGGTTTGCTGCAATTTTATACCATTTTCTACTTTACAGAAATCATAAAACTGTTTAACGAGGCGAAATTTTGAAACTTTGTTGTGATTTGTTCCAAAATTAAACCTTTTTAGTAGCTTTCCTTGTTGCCATTTAAACCAGTGTTCCATATAATCAGAGGCAGTTACGATTTGGAAAGGTGGGATACGGAATGAACGAGCAACGGATCGAAGCGCTGCGCAAGCGCACGCGCGTGGATCGCATCGCCTTCAGCGTGGAAAAGGCGCGGCTCTTTACCGAGGCATACAAGCAGCACGACGGAAAGCCCGAAGTGATCCGCACCGCGCTGGCGCAGGCCTATGTTCTCGATCATATCACAATATTTATCATCCCCGGCGAGCGCATCGTCGGCGCACCGGCGGCGAAGGAAATGGCCATTGAGGCCGATTTCTGGAACAAGGGCGTCTGGACGGACGAGGGCATTGAGTCGCTGCGGGACGAGGGGACGTACAACATCTCCGCCGAGACCGCCGACGAGATGAAGGCACTGAGCGCCTACTGGCGCAACATCATTACGGACTACAAGGTCCTCGCACTCTACGACGATGAGATGTGGCGCTGGAAGAAGTCCGGTTTTCTGCTTCCGGCGTGCAAATCACTCGAGCAGGCGGCGGGCAGCGGCTTTGCCGGGAACGGCTTTGCCATCTGCGGCGATGCGGCGGACATCAACTCTCTCGACTACGGCTACATCATCGGCCGCGGGCTTCGCAGCTACGTTGCCGCGACCGAGGCCGAGCTCGCCGCAATGACACTCGACAAAATGACCACGGCGGAGGATTTCAAAAAGCGCGAGTATCTTGAAGCGGCGCTCATCACGCAGAAGGCGGTCATCCGTTTTGCAGAGCGGTACGCCGCGCTCGCGGAGGAGTTGGTCGGAACGTGCGAAGACGCCGAGCGCCGTGCCGAGCTCGAGACGATCGCGGACGTCTGCCGCCGCGTGCCGGCGGAGCGGCCGCGCACCTTCCAGGAAGCGGTGCAGTTCATGTGGTTTTTGTTCCTCATGTTCACCAACCGCAATACCACGCCGCTCGAACGCTTTGACCAGTACGCGCTGCCCTACTACGAGAGCGACGTTGCCGCGATGGGTGAGGACGCCGCGAAGGATAACGCGCTGGAGCTTCTCGAGTGTCTGCGCATCAAGTTCATGGGGCTGAAATCGACCTCCGGCGGCAGCACGCGAAAGAAATGGTCGGGCTTTGCCCGCTGGAACAACATGACGATCGGCGGCGTGAAGGCCGACGGCAGCGACGCAACGAACGCTCTTACCTATCTTGTGCTCGAAGCGGCGTACCGCTGCCGTGTGCCGCACCATACGATTACGCTCCGCGTTCACAGCGGCACGCCGGAGGAGCTGATGCGCGCGGCGCTGCGGCTCGTCCGCACGGGCATCGGCTTCCCGGCATTTGTGGGCGACAAGTCCTACATTGCCTCTCTCACCGACCGCGGCGTCCCGCTCGAAAAGGCGCGCGAGTATTACATGATGGGCTGCATCGACTGCAACGTGCCCGAGGGCATGGGACACGTCTTCTCGATGATCGTTCTCCCGCTGGCGCTCGACACGTTCCTCCACAACGGGTACAGTCCGTGGCTGAAAATGGAGATTGGGCCAAAGACCGGCGATGTGTGCGCCATGGCAACGTTCGAGGAGTTTGAAGAACGGATGCTCGACCACATGGAGTATTACCTGCGGCTGCACGCGCGGGACAACGATCTCCGCTATTACATCGGCCGGGACATCCTGCCGGACGCCTTTACAAGCTCACTCTACTCCGACGGCGTACAGGTCGGCAAGACCGGCCGCTACCGTGCCATGCCCTATCGTCTCGGCCCGACGATGAATGTCGGCGTCGGCGCGATCAACATTGCCGACTCGCTCTACACGATCAAGCACCTCGTATACGATACGCACACCGTTACGATGCGCCAGCTTCTCGACGCAATGGACGACAACTGGCAGAGTGAGGATAGCGCACGCATCCACGATCTCTGCTCGAAGCTGCCGAAGTTCGGCAACAATGTTCCCGAGGTGGACGAGATGGCGCACCGATTTTACAAGGGCATCTGCTCACGCGTGTGGGGTATCGACACGTGCCGCGGCACAAAGTACAACGCCGGAGCGATCTCCATCACATCGTACGAGCCGGGCGGCGCGCTCGTCGGCGCCACGCCGGACGGACGCTATGCCGGCGGAACGCTTGCCGACGGCTGTGTCTCCCCCTCGCAGGGGCGGGACGTGCGAGGCCCGCTGGCCGTGCTCAACAGCGCGATGAAGGTCGAGCAGAACGACACGATGTCCATGCTGCTCAACATGAAGATTCATCCCTCCGCGATCAAGACCGACAGCGATCTCACGAAGCTCAGCACCATGATCCGCGCGTACTTTGAAGGCGGCGGCAAGCACATCCAGTTCAACGTTGTCGACCGCGACATGCTCATCAAGGCGCGCGAGCACCCGGAAAACTACAGCGATCTCATCGTCCGCGTCGCCGGATACAGCGCGTACTTCACGCAGCTCTCCCCCGGCGTGCAGAACGATATCATCAACCGCACGGAGCACTCTTTGTAATTTTCAGTCCACAAACCATCCTCACGGGTGGAAAAAACGGAAATACAAGCACGGAAAGGCAAGGTAAAGACCATGGAAAAGACACGCAGATTCCTCGGCATTTTTCTGTCCCTCAGCATGCTCCTTGTGCTTCTGACCGGCTGCGGCAGCGCCGCGCCCGGCGGCACGACCACTGCCCCCGCAACAGAGCCTACAGAAAACAGCGAACCCGCCGCAGAACCCGCGGAGACTGCCGAAGCCGATAAATACGGCGGCATTCTTCGTCTGAACGACACTGACGACAAGGCCGTCCTCGGCTATCCCGCCGAGATCGGCAGCGGTACGATCGTCCGCCACGTTGCTCCCTGCATTGAGACCATCATGCGCTACGACAGCGAAGGCAACGTTGTCCCCTTCCTCGCCGAGAACGTGGAAGTTGACACCGACGCTCTGACCATCACGCTGACCTTGAAAAAAGGCATCAAGTTCCATGACGGCACGGACTTCAACGCCGAAGCGGTCAAGTGGAATCTGGAAAAGCAGATGGAAGCCGGAGCGGGCGGCGTTTCGTACTACGAAAGTGTTGAGTGCACTGACGATTCCACCGTTGTCATCCATCTCAAGAGCTGGAGCAACATCATCGTGGCCAACCTCGCTTCCTATGCCGGCATGATGATCTCCCCGACTGCGTGCGAGACCAACGGCGTGGATTGGGCGAAGAACAACCCGGTCGGCACCGGCCCGTTCAAGTTCGTCTCCTGGGAAAAGGACGTGAAGATCGTCTATGAGAAGAACGAGAACTACTGGCAGGAGGGTCTTCCCTATCTCGACGGCGTGGAGATCAGCTTCACCGCCGACAGCACCAGCCGAGAGTTCAGCTTCCGCAACGGCGATATCGATGTGCTCTGCCAGGGCGACATGACCAACCTGGAAAGTCTTTCCAAGGACGGCTACTCCATCGTGACCAACGCCTCCGGCGCGGGTGCGAGCGGCCTTGTGCCCGATTCCGCCGATCCCGAGTCCCCGTGGTCTGACCTGCGCGTGCGCCAGGCTGCGGCCTACGCCATCAACGGCGAGCTGATCGTCAGCAGCATTCTCAAAAACATCGCCGGTCAGTACACGAACGAGTACTCCTCCATGAACAACTGGGCCTACAACCCGGACGTCGTGGGCTATGCCTACAACGTTGAGACCGCCAAGGCGCTCCTCGCCGAGGCCGGTTACCCCGACGGCTTCATCACCGTTCTCAACTACAACACCGATTCCGACAACGCGGATCTCATCGCAGCTGCTCTCCAGAGCATGCTCGCCGAGGTCGGCATCCAGTGCGAGATGAACCCCGTGCAGAACCCGCGCCACCAGGAGATGGAGCGCAAGGGCGGCGGCTGGGACGGTCTCTTCCTCGTGGGCGGCAACCCGAACGTGGACACCGCCGACCAGTTCAAGACCCGTCTGTACGGCGGCCCGGTCTGGTATGTTGACATGCTGCATCCCGAGGATTATCAGGCGGCCATCGACAAGGCCGTCACCGCCGTGGAGTTTGAGGACAAGCAGGCCGCCACGTGGGAGGCGCAGCGCATCCTCATCGACCGCGACTGCCTCATGATCCCGTTCTACGTCATGTGTGAATCCACCGTTTCGCAGGACTATGTCCACGACGCGAACATCAGCACGCTTCTCTACGTCGTTTCCTGGACGCCGGAGACCGCCTGGATGGATAAGCACTGACCCCTCCCCCGCGTATACCCAAGAAAGAAAGTTACAGGCAATCGTATCCTCCTGCCGCGTTTCACGGCAGGAGGATACCGCAAGGCAGGAGATTTGGATGGGTAAATTTGTATTGAAACGCATCGGCGCGCTGATCGTCGCGCTGTTCATCGTAGGATTTCTGGCATGTCTTCTCGTGAACATGATCCCCGGCGATGCAGCTCTCATGATGCTCGGCGACGACGCCAGCGAGGAGCAGATCGCCGCGCTGCACGAGAAAATGCATTTGGACGAATCGGTTTTCGTCCAGTATTTCTACTGGCTCAAGGGAATTTTCAGCGGCACCTTCGGCTATTCGCTCCAGTACAGCATGGAGGTCGGTCCGCTGATGCTCTCGCGCATGAAGCTCACGGTATATCTGGGGCTCGTGTCGCTGCTGCTGAGCGCGGTGCTCGGCATATTCTTCGGCGTTATCAGCGCCGTGACAAAGGACTCCGCGCTGGATCAGGTCATCTCGGTATTGGCCAATCTCGGCGTAGCCATGCCCGTATTCTGGCTGGGCATATTGCTGGTGTATATCTTCGGACTAAAGCTGCGGCTGCTGCCCATCGCCAACTTTGTTCCGCTCTCGGAGGGAGTGGCCGCGCATCTGCGCAGCATCGCCATGCCGCTTTTCGTGCTGTGCACGAGACCGGTGGCGTCGCTCACCCGCCAGACCCGTTCGAGCATTCTTGACGTCATCAATCAGGACTACATCCGCACCGCGCAGGCCAAGGGTCTGCCCGCCCGGAGTGTGTTCTTCAAGCACTCGCTCAAAAACGCTCTGATTCCCGTGCTGACGCAGTTCGGCCTTCAGGTACGCAACGTCATCGGCGGTTCGGTGCTCGTGGAGACCGTGTTCAACCTCCCCGGCATGGGACGGCTCGTGATCTCCAGCTTTCTGAATAAGGATATGTATGTGGTACAGGGTACCATTGTAATGATAGCTCTCATCGTTTCGGTGGCCAACATGCTGACGGATATCTCCTACGGCATCGTCAACCCGAAGATTCGGACGAAGCAGGAGGGGTGAAGATGAAAGGAAACAGCGCGCGGCGTGAAAACATCCGCCGGTTCTGGCTGGCGCTTACGCGCCGGAAGATCGTTGTCGTCTGCCTGATCGTGATACTGTTCTTCACGCTCGTGGCGATCTTCGCGGACGTCATTGCCCCGTATGACCCCAACAAGCAGGACCTCTTCAACGTGTCTGCCGGCATCTCCAAGGAGCACTGGCTCGGCACAGACTCGCTCGGCCGCGACACCGTGAGCCGCCTGATTGCCGGTACGCGCGTTTCGATGGCGGTGGGTCTCGCGTCCATCTTCCTTGCAGGCATCGTCGGCATGCTCATCGGTCTCGTCATCGGCTATGTGGGCGGCCCGCTCGACATGGTCGTCATGCGCATCGCCGATGCACAGATGGCCATCCCTCCGCTCATTCAGGCCATGGCGCTCGGCGCCGTGATGAAGGGCGGCTTCTTCACGGTCGTCGTGTCCATCGCCGTGTCCACGCTGCCGACATACATCCGCCTCATGCGCGGCCAGGTACTCGCCGTCAAGGAGCAGGAATACATCCGTTCAAGCATCGCCGTCGGGTGCAAAACGCCCCGGCTGCTGCTCACGCACATTTTCCCGAACTGCCTCAACCCGCTGATCGTTCTCATCACGCAGAATCTCGGCGCAGCCATTCTGACGGAGGCCAACCTGAGCTTCCTCGGTCTCGGCATTGCTCCGCCGCAGGCCTCGTGGGGCGGCATGGTCAGCATGGGCTATGACCAGCTTCTGCACCACCCCGAGCTGGCGCTCTCCCCCGGTATCTGCGTGATCCTTCTGGTGCTGGCGTTCAACATGGTCGGCGACGGTCTGCGCGACGCGCTCGACCCCCGTTTGAGAGGTGTGAAGTGATGGAAACGAGAGACAACGATTACATTTACCGCGTAAAAGGGCTGCACACCGTTTTCCACACGCTCGACGGCGACGTGGTAGCCGTAGACGACGTGAGCTATGAGGTGCGCCGCGGCGAGATCATCGGCATCGTGGGCGAGAGCGGCTGCGGCAAGTCCGTCACGAACTTCTCCGCATTGCAGCTTTTGAAAATGCCTCCCGCGGAGATTGAGCAGGGCAAAGCCCTCTTCGATGGGCAGGATCTTTTGAAAATGAAGAAAAACTCCCGGGAACTGCGCGACATCCGCGGCGACAAGGTGAGTATCATCTTTCAGGAGCCGATCATGTCGCTCAACCCGGTGCTCACCGTGGGCGACCAGATCGAAGAGACCATCCGCCTGCATCTGAAACTCGGGCGGAAGGAGGCGCGCGAGCGCGCCATGGAAATGCTGCGGCTCGTCGGCATTCCGGACGTGGAGCAGCGCATCAACTACTACCCGCACCAGTTCTCCGGCGGCATGTGCCAGCGCGTGATGATTGCCATGGCCATCGCCTGCGACCCGGAAGTTCTCATCGCCGACGAGGCAACGACCGCTCTGGACGTTACGACGCAGGAGCAGATCCTCGACCTTCTCAAGGAGATCGCCGACAAGCTGCACACCGCCATCATCCTCGTGACGCACAATCTCGGCGTCGTGGCGCGTTATGCTCAGCGCATCTACGTTATGTACGCCGGTCACGTGGTGGAGACCGGCCCGACGGATGAGATATTCAAAACACCGCTCCACCCCTATACGCTGGGTCTGCTCCACGCCGTACCCAAGCTGGACATGGACAAGGACGTCAGGCTCATCCCGATCGACGGCGCGCCGCCGCGCCTCATCAACAAGCCCAATCACTGCGACTTCTGGGTGCGCTGCCCGTTTGCCAACGACGCGTGCCGCGAAAAGCCGTATCCGGAAACGGTACAGCTTGCGCCGGAGCGCCGCGTTGCCTGCCACCGGTATCAGGAGATCACGGAGCTCCACAACCAGCGCCGCAGTGAGCGCGTTGCGCCGAACAGCGTTGACCGCACCGGCGAGCCGCTGCTCCGCGTGGAAAACCTTGAGTTTGCCTACCCCGGTGCCAAAACGTTCTTCCACAAGAGCCCGGATGTGAAGATCCTTGACCGGATCAACTTTGATCTCTACCCCGGAGAAACGCTCGGTCTCGTCGGTGAGAGCGGCTGCGGCAAGAGCACGGTGGCCAACTGCGTCATGCGCTTTTTAAAGCCGACCGGCGGGCGCATCGTCTTTGACGGCAACGATATAACCTCCATTTCCGAGCGCGAAATGTGGAAATACCGCAAGGATATCCAGATCGTCAGCCAGAACCCCTTTGCCTCGATGGATCCGCGGCAGAGCGTCGGCAGCGTCATTGCCGAGCCGCTCGTCGTCCACAAGGTCTGCGCGAGCCGCGCCGAGCGCGACGCGCGCGTGCAGGAGCTCATGGAAATGGTAGGGCTTGACCCGATGATGAAGGACCGCATGCCGCACGAATTTTCTGGCGGCCAGCGCCAGCGCATCTGCATCGCCCGCGCGCTCGCCCTGCGGCCGAAGCTTCTCATCTGCGATGAGCCGATCTCCGCGCTGGATGTTTCCATTCAGGCACAGATCATCAACCTGTTCCGCTCGTTGCAGCAGCAGCTCGATCTGAGCTATCTCTTCATCGCGCACGATCTTTCGGTGGTGCGCCATATCAGCGACCGTATCGCCGTAATGTATCTCGGTCAGGTGGTGGAGTTTGCCGACTGGAAGAGCCTGTACGACGATCCGAAGCATCCTTACACCCGCGCGCTGATCTCCGCCGTTCCGACGCCCGACCCAGAGTTGGAACGCACGAGAGAGCGCATCCGTCTCTCCGGCGAGGTGACGAGCGTACAGAACCGCATTGACGGCTGCAACTTTTCCGCCCGCTGCCCCCACGCCAGACCTGAATGCCGCACAACGCGGCCGGTGCTTGACAGCGTTTCGTCGGAGCACACCTGCGCCTGTATGCGTTGGAGGGAGCTGTGAAGCAGAAGATGGATGGCAAAATGATATACATCGTGGCGGACGATCTGACCGGCGCGAACGATACCGCCATTCAGTACCGGAAAAACGGGCTGCGCGCCGCAACGCAGGTGCGCTTCATTCCCGAGGCGCTGCCTGCGCTCCGGACGAACTGCGGCGTGATCTCCATCAACGTGAACAGCCGCGCCATGGCGCCGGGCGAGGCATACCGCGCCAACTTCTGTGTTGCCGAAGCGATCCGCTCCGACGCCCGGTACATTTATAAAAAAATCGATTCCGTGTTCCGCGGCAACATCGTTCCGGAGCTGGAGGCGATCATGGACGCCGCGCAGAGCAGGCTCTGCCTTCTCGCCCCGGCATACCCGGAAAATCACCGTACCTGTGTGGGCGGGATCGTCTATGTCAACGGTGAGGAGCTTCTGGACGCCGGAGAGTATCTCCGTGCCAGTCTCGGCCGCCGTCTCGCGCTGCTGCCGGTGGATGTGCTCCGCCGGGGCGGCGAGGCCGTCGCCGCGTATCTTGCAAAAAAGAAGAGCGAGGGCGCCTCGGTGTTCCTTTGCGATTCGGCGGACGCCGGAGACCTCCACATTCTCGCCGGTGCGGTGCAGGGCATGGAAAACGTGCTCTTCTCCGGCTCAGCCGGCTTTGCCGCAAGTCTCAGTGAGCTGTGCGCCGGTGAAGAAGCGCCCTTCCGCTGCCCGGAGGAGACCGGGCGCGTGCTCGTGGTCATCGGCACGCGGCACGCCGAGACCGCCGCGCAGGTAAAGCGGCTGCAAAGCGCAGCGGCGTATCCCGTCGTGTGCACCCGCGCGTGCGAACTCGCAGCCGGGGACGGCACGGTGCAGACGGCGTACGCCCGGCGTGTGAGCGAGCTGTTCCGCGAAGGAAACGACGTGGTCGTCCTTTTGATCGACAGTCTTCTGCTTGAATCCGAGGGCGGCACGCTCGACGCAGAAACGAGCAAGCTCGCCGAAAGTCTCGGATGCATCACACAGCAGGTGCTGCGCGTCAGCTCTGTGGGCGCGATGATCCTCTCCGGCGGCGACACGGCGTTTGCCGTGTGCCTTGCCAACAGCATCAACACGCTCTGGCCGGAAACGGAGATCGGAAAAGGCATCCCCGTGTGCGGCGCGGAGGTAAACGGCGAGCCGCTGCTGCTCGTGACAAAATCGGGCGGCTTCGGCGACGCGGACGCACTGCTGCGCGCGCTGTGCTTTCTTCAGCCGCAGCCGGTGCGATAAGAGAAAAGAGGACAAAACATGCAGGAACTCAAAGGCATCATTTCCGCGTTCATCACGCCGATGCATTCCAACGAAGAGATCAACGAAGCAGAACTCATAAACCAGGTCGAGCGGCAGATCGCCGCGGGCGCAGCCGCGGTGTTCTGCGGCGGCACGAACGGCGAGGGCTACGCCCTCTCGTTTGAGGAAAAGCTTCGCATCACCGCGCTGACGGCGGAGGCGGCCCGCGGCCGTGTACCGGTGCTCTCCGGCACCGGCTGCGTCACAACGCGCGAGACCGTTGCGCTCAGCCGCGCCGCCGCGGAAAACGGCGCGGACGCCGTATCGGTCGTGCTGCCGTATTTTGCCGCGGCGAGCCAGGACGAGCTTTACGCCCACTATATGGCCGTGGCCGACGCAGTGGATGTGCCGGTTCTCATCTACAACATCCCCGCCCGCACCGGCAACTGCATCGAGCCGGAAACCGTCGCGCGACTCGCGGAGCATCCGAACATTTACGGCATCAAGGACTCAAGCGGCGATTTTGCGCGCGTGCGCTCCTACATTGCCATTGGTGACGAGAAGATCCATGTCTACTGCGGCACGGATTCGCTCATTCTCGCCTCTTTGCGGGAGGGCGCAGCCGGCGCCATCAGTGCCGTTACGAACATTCTGCCCGAAATGGTGTATTCGATCTACCGCGGTTTCGTCTCCGGCGATCTCGCCGCGGCGCAGGCAGCGCAGGAGGGCATCCAGCCCATCCGTGACTGCTTCAAGCTCGGCAATCCCAACACGGTCGTCAAGCGCGCCGTTGAGCAGATGGGCTACCCGGTCGGCAAGCCGCGCCGTCCGTTCTGCGGTCTTTCCGCGGCAGCGGACGTTGCCATCACCGATACGATCGTGCGCTGCTATTCCCAGTACGTTCGGAGATAAAAGGAGATACCCATGAAGTTCATTCCGTATAAAACCGTAGAGCAGCCGGTAGACGGCCGGCTCTACGCCTATCCGCGGCGCGGCACGCTTGAAGCGCTGATCCCCACGCCGTTTCGCAGCAACCACGCCGTGTGCATGATCGAGCTCCGAAACGGAGACCTTCTCTGCGTCTGGTTTGCCGGGAGCGACGAGGGCAACGGCGATATCAGCATCGTCCAGTCCCGGTTCAGTGCGCTCACGCAGACCTGGAGCGACGCGGTGCAGATCACGCACGACACGACCCGCGCCGAGCAGAATCCCTCCCTTTTCCGCCATCCCAACGGGGAGCTGTGGCTCGTATACGCCGCGCAGATCTCCCGGCAGGAGCTGACGGGAGAGCGCTTCAATCTCCAATACACCGCCGTCATCCGCCGCATGATCTCGCGCGACGAGGGCGTCACCTGGTCCGAGCCGGAGCAGATGTTTGAGGAGACCGGCGCATTCTGCCGCCAGCCGATCCAGATTCTCTCCTCCGGCCGGTGGATCTTCGGCAACTGGATCTGCTATGACGATGACACTCGCAACGGCAGCGATATCAGCGTTGTGCGCATTTCCGACGACGAGGGTAAAACGTGGAAGCGCGTGGAGATCCCTGAAAGCCGCGGCTGTGTCCATGCGAACATCGTTGAGCTCGGCGACGGTACGCTCGTGGCGCTCTTCCGCAGCCGCGCGGCGGATCACATCTACCGCAGCGTATCCGCAAACGGCGGCGAGAGCTGGACGTCTCCCGAGGCCACGGAGCTTCCGAACAACAACGCCAGCATCGCGGCCATAGCTCTCGGTGGAGTGCGCATCGCGCTCATCTATAACGAGCAGAGCTTCAACGACGACCGCAACGTTGTTCTCTGGCCATTTGAACGGAGCACCGTTTCCCTTGCTGTATCCGAGGACGGCGGCATCACATGGCCGTGGCGGCGCATTGTCGAACCGGGCGAGGGCTTTACCGGCACGGCGAATCTCCGCTGCAACCTCCGGTATGAATACCCCTATCTCTTCCGCGACACGGAAGGGAACCTCCATCTCAGCTACACCTATGCCTCCCGCATCTGCATGAAGCACGTCATCGCGCCTTCGGACTGGGTATACGGCCAGAAGCAGGTATGGGACGGCGAGTGCAAGATGTGGGTCTGACGAAGCTTTTTCTTCCTCCTTCCCTGCCGTATCGGCCCGGGCGGGCGCACTCACCCGTGTCCATCCGGCCGTGCGGCAGGTCGATTTATAAAAAACGAAAGGGGATGTTAGCATGGCGGTAGTTCTCCCTGCCCCCGGCGAGGCGCGAAATGTGACCGGCATCGTATTCAATATCCAGCACTACTGCATCCATGACGGACCGGGCATCCGCACGAATGTGTTCGTGAAGGGTTGCCCGCTGCGGTGCATCTGGTGCGCCAACCCGGAATCCCAGCGCGTTCAGCCGGAGCTTTTGTACCGGAAAGACAAATGCACCGGCTGCGGCCGGTGTGCGGCCGTTTGTCCGGTGCATGCGATAACATTGAACGAAGGACGCGCCGCAACCAACCGCGCGCTTTGCAAAAGCTGCGGTCGGTGCGCGGAGGTCTGCCCCCACGAGGCGCGAACCATTGCCGGGGAAAGGAATACCGCCGGAGCGGTCGCTGATGAGGTGCTGGAGGAAAAACTCTTCTACGGCACGGAGGGCGGTGTTACCGTTACGGGCGGCGAGGCGTTTGCCCAGCCGGAATTCACCGGGGCGGTGCTTCAACTCTGCCGCGAGGGCGGCGTCACCACAGCAGTGGAAACGTGCGGCCAGTTTTCCTGGGAGCACGTTGCGCCGGTTTTCCGGAGCGTGGACTTTGTCCTTTTCGACATGAAGGAAATGGATGCGGAAAAGCACCGCGCCTTCACCGGCGTGACCAACGAGCGCATTCTTGAAAATCTCGAGCACATTTCGCGCGAGACCGCGTGTGAGATCTTCATCCGCTGCCCGGTCATCCCCGGGTGCAACGATACGGAATCCAACTACCGCGCGCTCGGCGCCTTTCTTCAGGAGCGCGGCATCCGCTTCCGGGAGATTGACCTGCTGCCGTACCACAATCTCGGCGTAGGAAAACGCGAAGAGCTGGAAACGGCGGAGGAGGGGTTTGAGACCGTAACGCCTCCGCCGGAAAAGCTGGAATCGCTTCGGCAGATCCTGCTCGAGCGCGATCCCGGCTGGATCGTGACTTACTGACCGCTCTTTTCCCCGGCGCCCTTTTCCGCCGGAGCCAGAGATTTGAGCATCCGCCAGAGCGTTGTGCGGCTGATACCGAGCTGAGCGGCCAGCTCCGCCTGATTGTACCGTCCCTCGTTCATCAGCAGACGCAGCACATCGAGATTGATCTCCTCGAGCGGACGGTGGATGTTGATAACGGCGGTATCGTCCGTGATAAGCGTGGAGGCCGGTTCCTCCTTGCGCAGGCACGCAGCGACCTCCTCCTCGCGGATATACGAAGCATCGGCGCGAAGGACGAGCTCCTGCAGCACGCGCCGGAACTGGTTGAGGTTGTGCCGCCAATGGTATCTCTGCAAAAGCGCCATTGCACCGGGCTCAAACCCGACGACCTGCCGGCCGAACTTGGCGTTGATGAGGCTGATGTAAAGCGCAGCAATGCTCGGGATATCGTCCGCGCGCTCGCGCAGCGGAGGCGTTTTCAGCGTGAGACACGAAAGGCGCGGCACCAGCGTGCGGTACATCTCGCTCTCGTAAATTTTGCTGAATTCCTCGGTGGAACAGGCAAAGATCAGCTTGCTGCGCACTGCGGCGCCGCTGCTCTCGATCGCCTGCAGAAGCTGCTCGAGCTGCGCGGCGGGCAGGGCCTGAATGCCCTTGAAATAGAGCGTTGTATGCACGGCGTAAAGCGGGGAATCCGTGCTCGAGAGAAGCGCGGAAAACGCTTTGTCCGGCATATCGGCACAGGAGATCGTATAAAGCGAGTTCTGGGCGAACGGCCCGTTTTCGTAGAGGAGCCGCGCGGCCGCGTCCTTCCCCGTGCCGACCTCGCCGAGGATCAGGATGGGAAGCATCGTCGGCGCGATTTTTTCGATCGTCTCGCGCAGCGCGCCGATATTGTTGGCGCTGCCGCAGCTTTCAAATATATCCACTGCCGCAAGATCGCGGGGATTGGTCACGGAAATGAATCCGGCATCCGCTGCGACCGGCGCATCGCGCAGCTCAGTATACACAAGATAGATCGGCTCGCCCTGCCCTTCGCGGCTCTCCCGCGCCGTGATGGTGACGTTCTGGCCGTTCCACCGGCGGACAAGGTGATCCGGCAGCGGAGATGAGAGCGGAAACACGCTCTTCTGTACGAGCCGGAGAAGATCCCGCCGCTCCCCCTCGGGTGAGAGCGAGGAATAGAGAAGCTCCTGTTCCCGGTTGAAGATAAACACATTCACCGGGGACTCGCGCAGCGCAGCGTTGAGCATCCGGCGGCTGGCCTGAATATCCCGGAACTTGGACGCGAGCTGCACCGCTTCGTTCACCGCAGCCTCCAGGCTCTCCGCACCCGAGGTGATCAGGATGGAGTTCATGCCGAGCTGCCGGGCGTGCAGCGAGGAGATCATATCGCCGAGCACGAGGCTGTAGCCCTCGCTTTTGAGCTGCGAGAGGACGGACGCGGCGTCCGTCTCTTCCCGGAGCGTTACGATGCGGATGCGCTGGTTCAAAAGCTCACAGAGCACATGCGCATATTCCGTGATGTTTTCAAAGCCGACAATGGCAAACTTATCCGCATAGCTCTCCGCGGTCTTGATGGCGCGGAGAATGTCAAACACCGAAATGGAGGTCTTTACGACCGGGATTGCAGTGCTCCTCGCGATCAGATTTCCCGTCCCGCCGCGGGAGATGATCACGTCGTAATTGGACAGATCCTCCTCCGAAACGATCCGAAGGCCCTCGTCCAGGTTTCCGACGAAGGCGTTGAGTTCAATATCGTCCCGGCGGGCGGCGATGCTCTTCAAAAGCTCGCACATTCCCTCGTAGGGCGCAACTGCAAGAATCCGAGTTTTCATGGATATCCTCCTTTTCCGGCGCAAACGAGAAACGTTCATAAAATTAATATATCATATTATGTTGTAAATTAAAACACCATTTCGAATAATCGAAATTTTTTTGAATAAAACGGAAATAACTTCTGAAATGTTAAAAATTGAATTACGAGGTGATAGGAACATGAAACCACTGCTTGCCATAACCATGGGCGATCCGTCCGGCAACGGCCCGGAGCTGTCCGTCAAAGCGCTGATGGATGCGGCCACCTACGAGATATGCCGCCCGCTCATCGTCGGCGACGCCGCAGCGCTGGAAGCGGCGCAGAAAACAATCCCAGGCGCGGAGAGCTTCGCCGTTCACGCGGTGCAAAGTCCCGGTGAGGCGATCTTCCTCCACGGGACGATCGACGTGCTGGACATGGGTCTGCTTGATCTTTCCAAGCGGCTCTTCCGGCGGCAGGAAAAGGAGCTTGCCGGGCGCATGGACACAGCAGCGCTCGCGGCGGCCTACGAGGAAAGCCGCCGCATGTGCGGCGAGTGCGCGTTCCGGTATGTGCAGAAGGCCATCGAGCTCGCGATGAACGGCGAGGCGGACGGCACGGTGACGAACGCGCTCAACAAGGACAACATCAATCTCGCAGGGCATCACTTCTCCGGCCACACGGAGATCTACGCCCGCTTCACCGAAACGAAAAAATATACGATGCTGCTCGCGCACGAGGATCTCCGTGTTGTGCATGTCTCGACCCACGTATCGCTGCGCGAGGCGTGCGACCGCGTGAAGAAAGAGCGCGTGCTCGACTGCATACACATGGCGAACGACTGCTGCCGCGCGCTTGGCATCGCCCGCCCGAAGATCGGCGTGGCGGGGCTCAACCCCCACTGCGGCGAAAACGGCCTTTTCGGCACGGAGGAGATTGAGGAGATCCAGCCCGCCATCGATACGGCGCTCGCCGAGGGCATCTGCATCCCCGAGGGCAAGCCCACGCCGCCGGACTCCGTATTCTCCAAGGCGCTGGGCGGCTGGTATGATATCGTCGTCGCCATGTACCACGATCAGGGGCACATCCCGCTGAAGGTGAAAGGCTTTGTGTATAACCGCGAGCTTCGCAAATGGGACGCCGTTGCCGGGATCAACGTGACGCTGGGGCTTCCCATCATCCGCGCCTCGGTCGACCACGGCACGGGTGAAGGCCACGCGGGCGACGGCAGCGCCAACGCGCTGAGTCTGATGAACGCGATCCATTTTGCCGCACAGATGGCGAACAGCCGCAAACAACCAAACGAGTGAAAGAGAAAGGACGGATCACCATGACCTACAAACTCAATCAGCCCGGATGCACCTTTGCCGGTGCGGGCAGTCTCTCCCATGTGGCGGACATTCTCTCGGCGGAGAGCGCCAAAAGCGTTCTCATCTTTGCCGACCGCGCGATGATCTCCATCGGGCTCATCCGTCTGCTGACCGACGAGCTCGACAAGCTCCCGGAGGTTCATTACAGCATCTATTCCGATATGGCCACTGAGCCGAGCTATCAGGACGTGGAGCACGTCGTTTCCGAGGCCGGAAACGAGGGGTGCGATCTCATCATCGGCATCGGCGGCGGCAGCGTGATGGACGCAGCAAAGCTTTTCAGCGTTCTCAAGGGTGCGCCGTATACCATCTGCGATCTCCTGCGCGACCCGAAGCTTGCCCGGAAGCTGCGCAAAACACTCATGATCCCGACGACCTGCGGCACCGGCGCGGAGGCGACCTGCAACGCCATCGTCGCCATCCCCGAGGCCGACGATAAGAAAGGCATCGTAAACGCCTGCATGATCCCGGACTATGTCATTCTGGACAGCCGCCTCGTCGAAAAGCTTCCGAAATCGATCGTTGCCTCCACGGGCGTGGACGCGCTGGCGCACGTTGTGGAGTGCTACACCTCGCTCAAGGCGACGCCGCTGAGCAACACCTACGCCGAGGCCGGCGCGAAGCTCATCTTCCACAACCTCCGCGAGGCATATCTCGAGCCTGAAAACCTTGCTGCGCGCGAAGCGCTGATGCTGGGCGCATACTACGGCGGCATCGCCATCACCGGCAGCGGCACAACGGCGGTGCACGCGCTCTCGTACCCGCTCGGCGGGAAATACCACATCGCGCACGGCACCTCCAACGCCATTCTCTTCGCGCACGTGATGGCGTTCAACAAACCCGCGTGCGAAGCGCAGCTCGCCACGCTCTGCGATGCGGTGTATCCGGAGCTGGTCGCCCAGTCCGCCGCCGACCGCGCGCAGAAGATCATCGATGAGATCGAGGATATCGTCCGCGTAACGAACATCCCTACCGATCTCTCGCAGTACCACATCACCGGCGACGATCTGGACTTTCTCGTCAAGGCCGGCAGCGAGCAGACCCGTCTTCTCGTCAACAACCGCCGCACCCTCTCTCTCGATGACATTCGGGGTATCTACCAAAAGGTCATCGGCTGATACGCCCCGGCACAAAAGCCCGGAAGCTTCTGAAAAGAGGCTTCCGGGCTTTTGTTATTCGCGTATGGCGAGGGTTCGGAGATAGGCCTTCTGCTCATTGGTGACGCGGTAGCTTTCGATGGCTTTGCGTATGGTTTTGTTGTGCGTCCACACGCCCAAGCGGCGCTGCTCAAGGTACGGAATCGCCGCTTCGTACTGCTTGGCAAGTGCCGTGGCAAAATACCAGGCAATCATCATGTTTACATAATATTCATTGTTTTTAATTATGGAAACTTCTTCGAGATATTCCAGGCGAAAATCCGCATCGAGATAGTGCGTCATGAGCATTTCGATGCCGAAGCGGATCGTATACGTCTCCCCGCTTCGCATCCAGCGGCGGCACTCGTCCGGCAGCGCGCTCGGGTGATTTTTGAATGCCTTCGGGCGCAGTGCATCGCAGGTCGCCCAGTTGTCCACAAACGGCAGGAAGGCATCAAGCGCCGCAACAACGGCAGCATAGTCCTTTTCCTCGTTCAGGATCAGCGCGTGGAGATTGTTCTCATCGAGATACCGGTGCGGCAGGTCGGCGAGAAAAAGGCCGATATCCGGCTCCTTGCAAAGCTCTCTGGCAAACGAGCGGCAGTCCGGCATGCGAACGCCGAGGACAGACTCCGGCGGAAGCGTCGGGACGAGCTTCGCCATAAAGGGCGCATTTTTCTCGTCCCGCAGCGCAAGGAGCCGGGCACGCACCGCCTGCGGCGCGCCGCTCATTTCTCTGCGCGCTCCGTGCGCCAGACCTCGCCGGTCTCCACATCCTTCCAGGTGAAAACGCCGTTTTCGAACAGCATATAGCTGTGGCGGCTTTCCTCCTTCGGAATGGAAACCGAGCCGGGGTTTACATAATATTCTTCATTCTTCCGCTCAAATGCCGGAACATGGGTATGCCCGTAGAGCAGAATGTCACCGGAAGCGAGGGCCTTGGACGCCTCGTCCAGATGGTGGCCGTGCGTGAGATAGAGGGTGTATCCGTCTGCGAACACGGCGGCGAAATCGGCAAGCACGGGGAAATTCAACACCATCTGATCCACTTCCCCGTCGCAGTTTCCGCGGATGCAAAGCGGTGCTTTTTCGAGCGCGTTGAGCATGGCGGCGCACTTTTTCGTATCATAGTCGCGCGGGAGGGCGTTGCGCGGGCCGTGGTAGAGAATGTCGCCGAGCAGCACGAACTTTTCGGGTTTTTCCTCGGAAAGGCGGCGCAGCAGCGCTTCCGTATAATACGCCGAGCCGTGCAGGTCGGACGCGATCATGAGTTTCATATCGTGATCTCTCCTTTTACATTTCACCGAAGGCGTCAAAGAGGCTAACCTGCCGGCTCTCCGGCAGATCGCCGAGCGCGCCGAGCTTGCGCAGCATGTCCAGGTGGGCGGTACTGACCTTGGGGCAGGCATCGGAAATATCGTCGATGGAGACGAACTGCGCGCCGCTGTCCTGCGCGCGCTTCAGATCCTCCGCCGCCGAACCACCGAGGCCGGAGATGGCCACGAACGGCGGGCGCAGGCAGCCGTCCTCGATGAGAAATTTGTAGGAATCGGATTTGTAGATATCGATGGGTGCAAACGTGAAGCCGCGGCGGTAGAATTCGTACACCGCTTCGAGCGTGGTGAGAAGATCCTCCTCCTTGGCCGTCGCGTTCGGGTTGCGGCGGATGGCATTGATCTTCGCGAGGCACTTGTCGATGCCCTGCAGCATGCTCTCGGCGTCAAAGCCGTCCTTCTGGCTGCGGCGGTAGAAATACGCGCTGTAGTACGCGAGCGGCTCGTGCACCTTGAACCACGCGATGCGGAACGCCATCGTGACATACGCGACCGCGTGCGCCTTCGGGAACAGGTACTGGATCTTCCGGCAGGACTCGATCCACCACTCCGGCACGCCGAGCTGCTGCATCTCTTCCACGATGCCGTCCGGCCACGGCTTGCCCTTGTGGATGGCGCCCTTACGCACGGCCTCCATGAATTTGAACGCGCGCTTCGGCTCCATGCCCATGTCGATGAGATAGAGCATGATGTCGTCACGGCAGCCGACGCATTTGTCGGTCGGCGCGATGCCGTTGACGACGATGTCGTGGATGTTGCCGGCCCACACGTCCGTGCCGTGCGAGAAGCCCGACAGACGGACGAGCGTGGCAAACTCGTGCGGCTGCGTGTCCACGAGCATCTGGCGCGTGAACGCCGTGCCGAACTCCGGCACGCCGATCGTACCGGTATGGCCGACGATCGGGTCGCCGTCCGGGATGCCGAGCGGCTCCGGCGATGTGAAGATGCGCATGGTCTCCGGGTCGTCGAGCGGGATCTCGCGGGCGTTGACGCCGGTGGCGTCCTCGAGCATACGGATCATCGTCGGGTCATCGTGGCCGAGCTCGTCAAGCTTTAAGAGGTTCGCTTCCATGCTGTGGTATTCAAAGTGCGTCGTGATGATGCCACCGGTCGCGTCGTCTGCGGGGTGCTGCACGGGGCAGAAGTCCGTGACATCCTTGTCCTGCGGGATGATGACGAGGCCGCCGGGGTGCTGGCCTGTCGTGCGCTTTACGCCGACACAGCCCGCCGCGAGACGGTTTTCCTCGGCCTTGGAAACAGTGATGCCACGCTCTTCGAGATATTTTTTCACATAGCCGTAGGCCGTCTTTTCCGCCAGCGTGCCGATCGTACCGGCGCGGAACACGTGGTCACGGCCGAAAAGCTCTTCGGTGTATTTGTGGGCGTTTGCCTGATATTCGCCGGAGAAGTTCAGATCGATATCGGGGACCTTGTCACCGCCGAAGCCGAGGAACGTTTCAAACGGAATATCGAACCCGTCCTTGGCAAGCTTCGCGCCGCACACGGGGCAGGTACGGTCGGGCATGTCCGCGCCACAGCCGTATTTGTCGCCGTTCGGCATGTATACATTTCCAAAGTCCGTGAATTTGCATTTGGGGCAGCGGTAGTGCGGCGGAAGGGAGTTGACCTCCGTGATGCCGGACATATACGCAACCATGGAGGAGCCGACGCTCCCTCGGCTGCCGACAAGGTAGCCATGCTCGAGAGAATTCTGCACGAGCTTCTGCGCCGACATGTAAATGACCTCGTAGTGCCGCCCCAGAATCGCATCCAGCTCTTCCTTGATGCGCGTCGTTACGAGCTCCGGCGGGTTTTCGCCGTAGAGCTCATGGGTCTTGTCCCATACCATGCGCTCGAGATCCTCCGCCGCGTGCGGGATAGACGGCGGGAAGAGGTCCTTCGGCAGCAGCTCAAAGCTCTCCACGCTGTCGGCAATGGCGTTCGGCGCGGTGACAACAACGTCGCGGCAGTCCGCCTCGCCGAGATATGAGAACTCCTTGAGCATCTCGTCGGTCGTTTTGAAATAGAGCGGCAGGGGCTTGTCCGCATCCGGGAACTTGCGCGACGCCATGAGGATATGGCGGTAAATTTCGTCCTCCGGCTCCAGAAAATGCACGTCGCCGGTCGCGACAACGAGCTTGCCAAGGCGCCGCCCCAAAGCCAGAACGCGGCGGTTGAATTCGCGAAGATCCTCCTCGTCGCGCGCTTTGCCGTCGTTGATAAGAAAGTGGTTGTTGCAGAGCGGCTGGATCTCAAAATAATCGTAGAACGCGGCGAGCCGGTCAATCTCGGCATCGCTCCGGTTGCGCACGACGGCGTCGAAAATTTCGCCCGCCTCACACGCCGAGCCGACGAGGATGCCCTCGCGGTACTGCATCAAAAGGCTCTTCGGGATGATCGGGCTTTTCTTGAAGTGCTCCAGATGCGATTTGGAGATAAGCTCATAGAGATTTTTGAGGCCGGCCTTGTTCTGCACGAGCAGCGTGATGTGCCGCGGACGGCGGGCATCGTTTTTCCGCAGCTCCGCCACAAGCGCTCCGGCCTCCGAGAGCGTTTTCGCCCCCTTATCCGCGAGCCGCGGGCGGAGCGTTGTGAAGATACGCGCGCACACGGCGGCATCGTCGCTCGCGCGGTGGTGGTTGAAGTCCGGCAGTCCCAGCGCGTTGGAGATGATATCGAGCTTGAATTTTTTGAGCTGTTTCATCAGCGCCTGCGCGATGGGCAGCGTATCGATGTACACGGGGTCAAAGACAAGACCACTGCGCTTTGCCGCGGCGGTGATGAAGCCGATATCAAAGGCAGCGTTGTGCGCCACAAGCGGGAGATCGCCCACGAACTCCAGAAACGCGCGCACAGCCTCCGCCTCGCTCGGCGCGCCGTAAACGTCGCGGTCAGTGATGCCGGTGAGCTGCACGATCTCCGGCGGGATGGGCATACCGGGATCGACGAATGTTTGAAAGCTCTTCGTCACGACGCCTCCCTCCACGCGCACCGCGCCGATCTCGGTGATTCGGTGGATGTGGCTGTCGAGTCCCGTCGTTTCAATATCAAAGCCGACAAAGTCGGTATCAAGCGGAAGATCGCTCTCCCCGTGGACGGCGAGAAGATCGTCCACGTCGTTGATGTAATACCCCTCCACGCCGTAAATGACCTTGATGCCGCACTTGGCGCCCGCGTGCCAGAACTCCGGGAACGCCTGCGCAACGCCGTGGTCGGTCACGGCGATGGCGCGGTGCCCCCAGCGCGCCGCCGTTTTCACCGCGGCGGTCGGGTCGGTGAGCGCATCGAGCGTAGAGTAGCGCGTGTGGAGATGGAGCTCCACGCGCTTGTCCCCCTCGGCGGTATCCTGCCGTTGGGGTGCCTGCTCCTTCGCGATGGCCGCAGGGTCGATGGCCATGTCGTTATCGTAGCGGTTGAAGATCACCTCGCCGCGCACCGTGAGCCAATCCCCCACGCGGATCTTATCGAGGATCGTCTGGTCATCGCCCTGACGGATGTACTTGGAAACGTGGATGCTGCCGGTATAGTCGGTCATATCAAAGCTCAGCACCGCCGCGTTCGTTTTCTGTATTTTCCGGCTGTCCATGGCAAAGACCTTGCCCGTCACGCTCACCGTGCCGGATTGGAGCGTCAGCTCGGAGATATCCGTTTTATGGTTGTCCTTCGGCAGCTTGCCGAAGAGCACTTCGCCGCTCTCCGCTTTTTTCGGTGCGGGCTTCGCCTCCTTTTTCGGCGGCGCGGCTTTTTTCTCCGCCGGAGCCGCAGCGGGCTTGTTCCCGGTGATCTTCACCTTCGTAAACCCGTATTCCGCCGCAATGCGCCATTCGAGCATGGCGATATCGGAGGGCGTGCCGGGTGCGGCGAACGTGACGGCAATGTCCATCGTGCGCTTCTCGCGCGAGACGAGGACATTCTGCACCTTCGCCAGCTCCAGCCCGCCGCACTTGTCCCGCAGGGAAGCGCAGCAGCCGAACATATCCAGAAATTTTACTTCCTGTGCCATGAATTATTTGTTCTCTCTTTCAATAAGTTCCACGAGCGCGTCTGCGAGCTTGTCCGAGGCGACGCGCGACACCGGCTCGCCGTGCTTGAAGATGACGCCCTCGCTCTTGCCGCCGGCGATGCCGTAATCGGCGTGGGACGCCTCACCCGGGCCGTTCACAACGCAGCCCATCACGGCGACCGTGATGTTCCACGGCTTATCGCGCAGCCGCGCTTCGACCGCTTTTGCCGTGCCGATGAGATCGTACTCCGTCCGCCCGCACGAGGGGCAGGAAACGAACTGCACACCGGAGCGCAGCCCCAGCGCGCGCAGAAGCTCCGCGCCCGCGTGCACCTCTTCCTCGGGCGCATCGGTAAGGGAGATACGGATCGTGTCGCCGATGCCGTCGAGCAGCAGCGAGCCGATGCCCGCGGCGGATTTCAAAATGCCGCGCTCTTTCGTCCCGGCCTCCGTGACGCCGATGTGCAGCGGATAATCGCACAGCGTCGAGAGCAGGCGGTTGGCCTCCACGGTCATGGCAACGTCGCTCGCCTTGACGCTGATGCAGATATCCTCAAAGCCGCAGTCCTCAAGAAGCTTCACGTGGCCGAGCGCGCTCTCGCAGAGAGATTTGGCGCAAAGGCCGTATTTTTCGAGCAGTCCCTTTTCCACCGAGCCGGAATTTACGCCGACGCGGATGGGAACGCCCCGCTCGCGGCAGGCATCCGCCACCATGCGCACCCGCTCCGGAGAACCGATGTTGCCGGGGTTGATACGAATTTTATCAAAGCCCGCCTCCACCGCAGCGAGAGCAAGCCGGTAATCAAAGTGAATGTCCGCCACGAGCGGCAATTCGGTGCCGCGCCGGATGTCCGGCAGAGCGCGCGCGGCAAGTTGGTTGGGAACGGCAAGGCGCACGATCTGGCAGCCCGCCGCCTCCAGCCGCCGGAGCTGCGCGAGCGTAGCGGGAACATCGTCCGTGTGCGTGTTCGTCATCGACTGCACGGGAATCGGGTTCCCGCCGCCGATGGGCACGCCGCGGACATGGATAGTTTTTGTTATCTTTCTGTTCATCGCCGAATGATCCTCACAATATCGTTGTACATCAAAAGCACCATCAGCCCGAGCAGGAGCAGCAGACCAATGTAATGGATATATCCCTCGATGCGCGGGTCGGGCTTTTTGCCGGTGATCTTCTCAAAGAGCGCACTCAAAAGGAGCGTCAGAATATGGCCGCCGTCGAGCGCCGGGAGCGGCAGAAGATTCATCACCGCAAGGTTCACTGCAATGAACGCCACGAGGAACACAACGTTCGCAATGCCCTCGGACGTAGACTGTGCGCTCTGCCCGGTTTCGTTAATGATGTCCACCATGCCGACAACGCCCGTCATATCCGACATGGACGCCTGCCCGGTAAAGAGCTGCACGAGTCCCGCGCGCACCATGCGCACGAAGTCCAGGCAGTTATAGAAAGAGTATTTCAGCACATTCCCGACCGTGGGCGGGGCAATCGTGAAGTTGACGCCGTATTTTTTCACGGTCTGCCCGTTGACCTCATACTCCACGGGCACCATGTGGTAGTTATCCAGTTCGATCCGCTTTCCGTCGCGAATGATGACGAGATCGAGATTCCCGTCCTCGTC
>CAKTBC010000013.1 GCA_934533005.1 uncultured Oscillospiraceae bacterium
AGCTCACGCTTGGTGGCGGTGTAGTCCTTGCTGACGATCTCGCCCTCGGCGCTCACGGTGATCTTGGGCTGGATGGCGTCGGTCAGAGCGGCGAGGATCTTGCCGTCGGAGCTGACAGCGGCGGCACCGAACTCAGTGTACATCTTGACAACGGCGTTGCCGTCCTCAGAATCGGCAGCGGAAACGGATTCCTTGGAGTTGGAGATGGCGGACACGCCCAGCGTGAAGGTGTCGGGGGCGGCGGTGAAGGTGGAGCCCTTCTCGTCGTTGCAGGCCTTCACAATGGCCTCCTGGAAGGCCTCGAGGCTGATGGAGCAGGAAGCGAACAGCTCTTCGTCAACGGCGACGTTGTAGCCCTCTTCGTTGACGCGGGTCTCGATGTTCTTGATCTCGTCAGCAGTCTTGCCGACGACCCACTTCTCAAGGTTCTCGACCTGCTCGAACCACTCGAGCGTGGCGTCGGAGTACTTGACCATGTTGTAGTCATACTTCAGATCGCGCTTGGTGGTGTAGGTCGCGGCGGTATCGACCTGGCCGCCGGTGACGTCCATCTTGTTCTGCGCGCAGTCGATGCGGCAGAGGACGATCTTGCCTTCGCTGTCGGTGACGACCGTGGCGACGGTGGCGTCGACCTGAGCGTGGTCGGTGTCGGAGCTGTCAAGGCTGACGCTCACGCCCATGCCAAGCTTGTACTCGGCATCGGTGGTCTCGGCGGCGGGAGCTTCGGTCGCTTCCGCGGGAGCTTCGGTGGCGGGCTCAGCGGTGGGCTCAGCGGTGGGCTCGGTGGCGGGGGCCGCGGGCTGGCTGCCGCAGGCGGTCAGCGTGAGCAGCATGCACGCAAGAAGGAGAACGGAAATTGCTTTTTTCATTGTGTTCGACCTCTTATTCTAAAATTTTTTGCCAACGATTTCAAACGGAAAAGCGGATTATGTTGATTAAAGCAACACAACGTAACGCTATCCCGCTTTTAGTGACAATATAGCACAGCTAAGGGTCATAGTCAATAAAAAAACGCACAAGATAGAGGAAACATTTTAACTTTTTGGATGGTAAACTGCACAGTTGCGGGACGTATGCTCTGAATTGTAACGATTTTGTGAATTTTCCGCTTGCGCCGCGATTTTGAAATATGGTATAATCTCTTTAAGATATTAATAGAAGAAAGGCTTCCGGCCGGTTTTGTGCGCGGGATGTCTGGCGTGTGCATTTGGGAGGTGCAAAATGTTTTCCATCGGTGAGAAGGTCATGTATGGCGGAACGGGCGTTTGCGTGGTGGAGGAGATCACATCGGTCAAATTCTCCGCCTCCCAGCCGGGAAAACCGTATTATCTTCTGCGGCCGATATATCAGACCGGCACCATCCAGACCCCGGCGGACAGCGGCAAGGTGCCGATCCGCCCGGTGATGAACCGCAGCGAGGCCGAGGCCGTCATCGACGCCATGCCGGGCGTCCCCGCGGAGATCTGCACGGAGAAGAATCTCAGCGCTCTGCGCACATATTACCAGAAGCAGATCACCTCGTTTGACTGCATGGATCTCATCCGGCTGGCAAAATCCATCCGCGCGAAGAAGGTCGAAGCCGAAAAGCGGCAGAAGCGCATCGGCAGCACGGATGAAAAATATCTCCGCCGCGCGGAAGAGCTCCTTTTCGGCGAGCTTGCCGTTGCGCTGGAAATACCGCGGGACGATGTCCCTGCGTTCATTGAAAACCGTCTCGGCTCGCTTGCCGCCGTGATGGAGTGAGTTTAATACATAGTAGGATTTGCATAGATTTACGGAATACCGGGCGTATTCGGAGAACCTTTTCTTCGGAGACGTCCGGTTTTTCTTGACGGAATCGCCCGAGGAATCTATAATCAAACTGTTAAAATACTTTTGGCGGGAGATCCCGCCGGGGGAGGTACTTGCATCTTGACGCAGGACGAAAAGAAACAGTTGAAGATCGCCGCCTGCAAAGTGCGCCTCGGCATCATCGAGGGCGTTTACGCGGCAAAATCCGGGCATCCGGGCGGAAGCCTTTCCGCCGCCGACGTGCTTACCTATCTCTATTTCCGGCACATGAACGTTAATCCGCAGGACCCGCATTGGGAAAACCGCGACCGCTTTGTCCTCTCCAAGGGCCACGCGGCTCCGGCGCTCTATTCGGTGCTTGCCAACCGCGGCTTCTTCCCCGTGGACGAGCTCAAAACGCTCCGCCACATCGGCAGCCGTCTGCAGGGACACCCCAATATGAATCTCACGCCCGGCGTGGACATGTCTACCGGCTCTCTCGGCCAGGGCGTCTCCACGGCGGCGGGCATGGCGCTCGGCGCGAAGCGTCTCGGAAACGGCGTGCGCGTGTATGCACTCCTCGGTGACGGTGAGATCGAGGAAGGCCAGGTCTGGGAGGCGATGATGTTCTCCTCGCACTATAAGCTGGATAATCTCCTGGTGTTCGTCGATAACAACAATCTCCAGATCGATGGCGCAGTGAGCGACGTTATGAGTCCCTATCCGATCGACGAGAAGTTTGCCGCGTTCGGTCTCTTTGTCCAGACCGTGGATGGCCACGATTTTGACGCGATCGAAGCGGCTGTGCAGCGCGCTGAGCAGGAAAAGGGCCGTCCCTCCGCGATCGTTCTCAAAACGGTCAAGGGCAAGGGCGTATCCTTTATGGAAAATCAGGTGGGCTGGCACGGCAAAGCCCCCAACGAGGAACAGTACCACGCCGCGATGGAAGAGCTTACCGCGGCGCTGCGCGAAGAGGAGGCAGAATGATGGCGGACGTTGTAAAAATCGCGACGCGCGACAGCTACGGCAACGCGGTAACGGCGCTGGCCGCCGAGCATGACGATATCCTTGTTCTGGACGCCGATCTCGCCGGCGCCACAAAAACGGCGATCTTCAAAAAAGCCTATCCCGACCGCCACATCAACTGCGGCATCGCCGAGGCCGATCTCATCGGCGTGAGCGCCGGCCTTTCCACGATGGGCTTTGTCCCGTTCTGCTCATCGTTTGCGATGTTCGCGGCGGGGCGCGCCTATGAGCAGGTGCGCAACACCGTCGGCTACCCGCACCTGAACGTTAAGATCTGCGCCACCCACGGCGGCATCTCCGTCGGCGAGGACGGCGCTTCCCACCAGTGCTGCGAGGATTTCGCGCTCATGCGCACGATCCCCGGCATGATCGTTCTCTCCCCGGCAGATGACGTGGAAGCCCGCGCCGCCGTCAAGGCGGCCTATGAGCACAAAGGCCCGGTGTACATCCGCTTTGGCCGCGCTGCGGTTCCCGTGATCCACGAGGCGGAGAACTACTCCTTTGAGATCGGCAAAGCGGAAGTGCTCCGTCCCGGTACGGACGTCGCCATCGCCGCGACCGGTCTTATGGTCGCCGAAGCGCTCAAGGCAGCGGAAACTCTTGCCGCGGAGGGCATCTCGGCCCGCGTGATCAACGTCTGCTCCATCAAGCCTCTCGACGAGGATACCATCCTTGCTGCTGCGCGCGAGTGCGGAAAGATCGTTACGTGCGAGGAGCACAGCGTCATCGGCGGTCTCGGCGAGGCCGTGTGCTCGCTCGTGAGTGAGAAGTACCCCGTGCCGGTGCGCCGCGTCGGCGTGAACGACGAGTTCGGCCACTCCGGCCCGGCGGCGGCGCTGCTCGAGGAAATGGGCTTGTGCGCATCGCACATCGCCGGCGTCGTCCGCGAGACCGTCAAGGGCTAATAGACTTGATTTATTAAAAGGGGGATACACCATGCGCTGCAAAACGATCATCAAATTCCGCAACAGCGACGATCCAGACGCGCTCGGCTTTGGCCGCGGCATTGTCCAGCTTCTGGAAGGCGTGGAGGAGTTCGGCTCCATCAACCGTGCCACCGCTTCCATGGGCATGGCTTATTCCAAGGCGTGGAAGATCATCAATTCCATCGAAAAGGAATTTGGCGTTCGCCTTATTGAGCGCGAGGGAGCGCACGGCTCGCACCTGACGGAGGAAGCGCGCGCGCTGATCGCACGGTATCACGAGGCGCTCGGCGCCGCCGACGCCGCGGCACAGGCGGTTTTCCGCAAGTATTATCCCTGATTCATTTCTGCGTTTCTGCACTTGCCCCGGCGCATATGCGCCGGGGCGCTTTCTTTTGCCAAATTCATTGACAGAAAACCGCTTTGCGTGATATTATTTTCACTGTAGAATAAAAGCGGTGGGGAGGTCGTCGTTACGGCGGATAAAACATCGATCTATGCCCGGCGGTTCCGGGTGCTTGCGGCGGCGTTTGTGCTGCTGTTTTTTGCTTCGTTCCTGCTGGGGCGGTTTGCCGTTGCGCCGGGAACGCTTTTCCGCATTCTGTGGGATGCCATTCGGGAGGGCTTTTGTAAGCTTTTCGGCATGCAGCCGCCGGTACCGGCCTATACGGGACAGGAGCGCGCGGTCGTGCTGAACATCCGCCTGCCGCGCGTGGCACTCTCGGCGCTTGTCGGCGCGGGACTCTCCGTCGCGGGTACGGCATATCAGGGTATGTTCCGGAACCCCATGGTGTCGCCGGACATCCTCGGCGCGTCCAACGGCGCGGGCTTCGGCGCGGCGCTCGGCATCCTTTTGTCGTTCAACTATTTCGGCGTAACGGTGAGCGCGTTCGTGTTCGGCGTTGGCGCCGTGGCGCTCGCGTGGTGCGTCAGCCGGGCAAGCCGGATGAACGGTACGCTCGCCATGGTGCTCGCCGGCATCGTCGTCGGCTCACTCTTTTCCGCTGGCACATCGTTCGTAAAGCTCGTCGCGGACACCGAGCAGCAGCTCCCTGCCATTACCTACTGGCTGATGGGCTCGCTGTCCTCGGCGAAAACGCGCGATCTTCAGTTTGCGCTTATCCCTGCGCTCATCGGCATGGCGCCGCTCTTCCTTCTGCGCTGGCGCATCAATCTGCTGACGCTCGGCGAGGAGGAAGCGCGCAGTCTCGGCGTGCATACGACGCGCCTTCGTCTGGTGATCGTTATCTGTGCCACGCTCACCACGTCCGCCTGCGTTTCCGTGAGCGGCATGATCGGCTGGGTCGGCCTTGTCATCCCGCACTTCGCGCGGATGCTCTTCGGGCACGACTATAAGCGTCTCATCCCGGCATCCATGCTGCTCGGCGGATCGTTTCTCATGATCGTGGACAACATCGCCCGCCTTGCCACGGCGGGGGAGATCCCGCTCGGCATTTTGACGTCTGTGGTCGGCGCGCCGGTGTTTGTCTGGCTCATTCTGCGGGGAGGTGCCGACCGTGAGCATTGAAATTAACCGCCTCGGCTTTTCCTACGGCAGCACGCCCGTACTGCACGATATAACCTTCACCGCCGCCGACGGTGACATTGCCGCCGTGCTCGGGCCGAACGGCGTCGGCAAGAGCACGCTTTTCCGCTGCGTACTCGGCTTCCTTGCACCGACGGAGGGCGGCCTCCTCGTAAATGGCAAAGACATGCGCACGCTTGACCGCCGCGCCGCGGCGCGCGAGATCGCCTATATCCCGCAGTCGTGCGTCCCGTCCTTCAACTATACGCTGCTCGAAGTGGTCATGATGGGCCTCACCAACCGGATCGGCGTGTTTGATGCGCCAAAGCTGGAGCACAAGGCCGCGGCGCTTGAAGCAATGGAGAGCCTTGGTATCGCGCATCTGGCGCACCGGGAATCAGGCCGCGTGAGCGGCGGCGAGCGGCAGCTTGCACTGCTGGCGCGAGCCATGGTGCAGAACGCCCGCGTCCTCGTCATGGACGAGCCGACGGCCAACCTCGACTGCGGCAACAGCGCTCTTGTGATGGAGCGCGTGAGCGCCCTTGCGGAGGAGGGGTTCACGGTGCTCTTCTCCACGCACGACCCCAATCAGGCGTTCCGTTACGCCACACAGGTGCTCGCTCTCCAGGGCGGCGGCGTCCTTGCCGCGGGAGAGCCGGAGAAAGCCCTCACGAGCGACACGCTCACGAAGCTCTATGGCGTCGGCATGGCCGTCTGCCCTGTGTCGGCCGCCGGGAAAAGCTTCTCCGTCGCCGTCGTGACCGGCGGAAAAACGCAATAAAGATACAAAAGGTTGAAAATATCCGGAAAGTAGGCTAAAATACTTTCCGGATATTTTATAGATTAAGGAGCTTTTCTATGGAAGCCTTGAAATTTCGCGAAATGCCCTACGAGCGCCCCGACGGCGAGGCGCTGAAAGCCTCTCTCCGCGCGCTTACCGAAAAGCTGCGCGCCGCGGAAAGCTATGAAGCGGCCAAAGCCGTGTTCCTGGAAGAAGAAACGCTCAACAAGCACATCCAGACGCTCGCAACGCTCGCCCAGGTGCGCCACACGATCGACACGCGCGACAAGTTTTATGACGAGGAGAACGGCTTCTGGAACCAGCTCGCCCCGGAGTTGGAGGAGTATTCGCAGGAGTGGACGAAGACGATGCTCTCTTCGCCCTACCGTGCGGATTTTGAAAAGGAATACGGTACGCTGATGTTCCTCAACGCCGAGATCGCGCTCAAAACGTTCTCGCCGGAGATCATCCCGGAGCTGCAGAAGGAAAACGATCTCACGACCGAATACGATAAGCTCATTGCCTCGGCGCAGATCCCGTTCGAGGGCGGCGTGTATACGCTCTCGCAGCTCTCGCCGTTCAAGACCGGCGCGGATGACGCGCAGCGCCTCGCTGCGTGGAAGGCCGAGGGCACGTGGTACAAGGAGCACCAGAGCGAGCTTGACCGCATTTATGACGAGCTCGTCCACCTGCGCGACGCGATGGGCAAAAAGCTTGGTTACGAGGGCTATACGACGCTCGGCTACTACCGCATGGGACGCAACTGCTACGGCAAAGCGGACGTGGAGAAATTCCGTGCCGCTGTGCGCAAGTATCTTGTGCCGGTTGCGGAGAGCATTTATCAGGAGCAGGCCAAGCGCCTTGGCAAAACGTATCCGCTGAGCTTTGCGGATGCGGCGCTCTCCTTCCGCAGCGGCAACCCGCGCCCCTGCGGCGATGCGGAGCACATTCTCGCCCACGGCCAGAAGTTCTATGATGAGCTCTCTCCCGAGACGAGCGCGTTCTTCCGCATGATGCGAGAGCGCGAGCTGCTCGACGTGCTCTCCACCGAGGGTAAGGCCGCCGGCGGCTACTGCACGTCCATTCCCGATTACGACGTTCCGTTCATCTTTGCCAACTTCAACGGCACGCAGCACGACGTGGAGGTCGTGACGCACGAGGCAGGCCACGCCTTTGAAGCATATCTTAACGCCTGGCGCGTCCCGATGGAATATACCTGGCCGAGCATGGAAGCGTGCGAGGTTCACTCGATGAGCATGGAGTTTATGGCGTGGCCGTGGGCGGAGGGCTTCTTTGGCGAGGATACCCGCAAGTACCTCTACAGCCACCTTGCCGGTGCGCTCACGTTCATCCCCTACGGCACGATGGTTGACCACTTCCAGCATGTTGTGTACGAGAAACCGGACATGACCCCGGCGGAGCGCCACGGTGTGTGGAAGGAGCTTCTCGGCGTATACATGCCGTGGATGAAGCTCGACGGCGACATCCCCGTCTACAGCGAAGGCGAGGGCTGGCAGCGTCAGCTCCACATCTACCAGAGCCCATTCTATTATATCGACTACTGCCTCGCGCAGACCGTCGCGCTGGAGATCTGGGCGCTGCTGCAGAAGGACCGCGGGGAGGCTTGGGAGCGCTACATGGCGTACACCCGTCAGGGCGGCAGCGAGGTGTTCACAACGCTTCTCAAAAACGCCGGGCTCGAAAGCCCGTTTGACGAGGAATGCCTGCGCACCGTGTGCGAAACGGCGAAGAGCTGGCTGGATAACTACGATCTCACCGGCATCGAATAATTGCGTCGATTGACAAGGACACACGCGGTTCTGCCGGGCGGAAATGCGCGCATACTGCGTCAAAGCCCTTGTGAATACACAAAGTATTCCCTGCGGGCTCTTCCTAATCTGAGAGCATTTCTGCTCCAGCAGAACTGCTTCGCATCGGACAGCCTTGGATTTTCGAGGGATTTTTGTTCTTCTTTGGCGACGGCGGGCTGCCGCCCGCCGAGACAAAAAGGGCAAAAAGCACCGAAAAGGCTGGCTGTCCGACGTGCGTGCCCTTGTTAATCGACGCTTCCCGCGCTGAACGAAAAGCCGGCCGTGCGCGTCTTAAAGATAAACGCCGGCCGGCTTTTTAAGGATGACTGTATGAAATTTTTCCGATCCAAATTCTGGATACTGCTTCTTGTTCTTGCGCTCACGGCGTCGATCGGCGCCTGCGGCTACCGGCCCGAGCCGGAGAAAACGGAGAGCGGACAGACGGTGTTCCGCCTCGGCTTTTCCGAGACACCGGATTCGCTCGACCCGTATACCGCTGAAACGGATGCCGCGGCCGCGGCCATATCGCTTTTGTACGATACGCTTTTCTATGCCGATATCGAGACCGGGCGGTACATCAACAGCGTCTGTCAGGAGTACACCGTACAACCCGCGGCGGCGGACGGCGCGAAGCTCTGGACGCTGACGCTGCGGAGCGACGTCCGCTTCCACGACGGGACGGCGCTCACGGCGCGGGACGTGGAGTTCTCGCTCCAGTCCATGAAGGACTTCTCTCTCCTGTACGGCTATCCGGGCTGTGAGCTCATCGACACGACCGGCATTTCCGTCGCGGACGATACGCACCTCTCGTTCCTCGCCTGGGGCGACGTTGCGGCGGTGGAGGAATGCCTCTCCCGTGTGCCGCTCGTGCCGCGGAGCGTGTGGAACGCCCTGCCCGGCATGGAGTATACGACCTCCGGCATCCCGAAGGACGCATCGCAGGCCAGAACGAGCCTTTCCGCTCTCGTCCCGACGGCGGAGACGATGACCGGCTCGGGACTGTATATCTGGGAGAAATACGAAAACGGTGTGCTGACGCTACGCCGCAACGACGATTACTGGAACGGCACCGCCCGCGCCGAGATCGTGGAGCTGTACTTCGGCTGCGTCGATCTTGCCGCGGCGATGGAGAACAACGCGCTCGACGCGACGTGGAATCTCTCCCAGTCCGCTCTGGGGGCACTCGCCGAGGGGCGCAGCACGGCCACTGGTACAGCGGGCGAGCTGCTGCTTGTGGAGTTCAACCAGCGTACGGACAAAGCCTCCAAGGGAAATCCTTTGCTTCTTGATAAGACCGTCCGCGAGGCGATCACGCTCTGCGCCGACCGGGAAACGCTCGCGCTCACCGGCTTCGGCGGCGCGCTGCCCGCGTGCGGCTTCTCCATCCCCTACGGGGCTGACGCTTCTGCCGGGATCGTATGCAGCGCCGAGAGCGCCGCGGCGCTTCTCGAAAGCGCCGGGTACACGGACACGGACGGCGATGGTGTGCGCACATCACCGGAAGGGGAGAGCCTTTCCTTCCGCATATTGTGCAGCGATTCTTCGACGGCGTGGGTGCGTGCGGCAAATCTCCTGAAGGACATGTGTGCGGACGCGGGCATTGCGCTTGAGATCACCGTTCTCTCACCGGATAAAGCCCTCGCCGCGGCAGAGGAGGGAGATTTTGATCTCTTCCTGACCGCCTCGCAGAGCTACTATGATGCCTATCTCTCTCTCGCTCTGTTTTACTGGAACGGGGGAAACGGCGCTTTCTGGAACGGCGCGGCCTCGCCAGGGTGGAACATCTCCGGCTACGAAAACGCCGAATTTGACGCGCTCTATGAGGAGCTGACGTTCGCATCCTCCGCCGAGCGCGATGCGATGGAGGCCCAATTGGAGAGCATCGTTCTGGATGACTTCGCGGCGCTCCCCATCGCGTTCGCGGCGAAAAATCAGGCGTGCAGCGGCGCGTGGCTCAACCTTCGTGCCGACCACGGCGAGGGGCTCTTCTTCACCCCCGCCATCCTCCGCCAGCAATTGCAGGGCATGACAGGCGGCAAATAAGCAAATAAAAGGTAAAGCGCGGCAGAGATGCCGCGCTTTTCGCGTAAACCGTTGAGTCGAATAACACAGGTACATGCAAACAGTTTCTTTATATCAATCTCCTGCTATAGTGAGAGAAAAGCAAAATTAAAAAACGACGGAGGAACATAGGAATGTACGATCCGGGGCGGAGTTCAAACAGAAGAAAAAGCGGCAGCTTTTGGGTCATTCTGGTTATCTCGATTATCGCGGCGGCGGTGGCCGACTATCTCTCCCGTTCGTCCGGAGACGAATCGCCTGTTGAACTTCAGAAAGAGAACCTGCCGTTCGGCATTGCTATGACACACGATGTTTCAAAAAACAGCTCGGAGTATATTCAGGCGGAGGACACGGTACCAACGCAGCTGAGTTATGTCCTGTCCCTGGCACATGACGAGCTGAGCGTGACAGGGGAGAACTGCTTTGATTCCTGCACAGAAGAGATCGGGAAACTCTTTGACTGCATCTCCGCGATGAAGGATGTTCATATCGCGTCCAGCTCGCCCCTGACGGAGTATGAGGAATACTGCGGCACCTATTATTCCTATGTCGCCGACTATTTTGCGGAAATACAGAAAAGTGAATCGTTCACAATCGAAAAATATAATACAATAGTAAATTAGATGAAGGAAACAACAAGCCCCTATGAAAAGCTGAAAGAGGTCTTTGACTCGAACGGCGTGACCTATACGGTCAAGTACCGTAGCAACGGCACGGAATATGTGGAGTATGAGATCAGTGACCGCGGAGCAAATTGAATGGTAGCCTTGAGAAAACACAACAGCGAAAGAAAAAGCAGCAGGCATATCCGCCTGCTGCTTTTGGCTTCTTATGGAGTTCTCAGGGCTTGATGACAAGATCGGCTTTTTCGAGCGTTTCCACGATGGAATACATGTTCGTGATGCCGCCGACGAGAAGATTTTCCTTGAGATGGTAGTAGTCAAGGCACGTGCCGCAGGTGAGTATTTCCACGCCCTGCGCTTCGAGCGTTTTGAGATCTTCGATGGACGGACCCTCGGTGCTCGTGACGTAAGCGCCGCTATTGTAGAAGAGGATCGTTTTCGGCAGCACATCCTGCTGCGTCAGAGCGAAGATGAATGCCTTGAGCAGCGTTTTACCGAGCGCTTCCTCGCCCTCGCCCATGTGGTTTTTGGATATGGCGACGACGATATTCTTCTCGCTCTGCTTGAGCGGCGTGCAGACGGCGGCTTCGTCGGGCACATCTTTCCTGGCGCCGGAGGCGTCGATCGTGACGGCAAACTGCGCTTCGCCCTGCTTTTCGGCGCGGACGGCAAAACCGTACTGCCCGGCGAGACGGATGAGATTCTGCACGGCCGCATCGTTATCAACGAGCACCTGCACAGTCTCCGGCGCGGTGAGCGCGTCGATCGCCTTTTTGGCCTTTACGACCGGCATCGGGCAGGCTTCGCCGAGAGCATTTACAGTAATCATAAAAAAAGACCTCCTGATCGGTATTATCCTACGAAGAGAATACCACATTTTTCGCGGCAGATATATCAGAAATATAGATGCATTTGGTAGAATCATCGATTCTGCCGATGCTTTGCGTATTACACAATGTACCGAAAATGGAACATAAGCGAAAACTGTTGGTGTTCCGATTTGTGCCCCCCGGCTATATAATCCGCACAGCCAATAAAACAAAGCCGACGGGGGGGCAGAAGGCCTTTCATTCTCTCGGCGGAAAACAGGAGGAAAAACCATGATCGAAACAAAAGCCGCGCTTATTATGGGCGCGGGGAGCCCGCTGGGAAGAGCGGTCGCTCTCCGGCTTGCACAGGACGGCTTCGCACTGGCGCTGTGCGACGAAACGGAAGAGGAGTTGGAAAAAATCCGGCAGAGCTGGGGGAAGCGGCGGTCTGCCGTACCTACGCCGTTTGCCAAAATGAGGAAGCGGCTGTGCGGGAGCTTTTTGCAAGACTGGGGCAAGAGTTTGACCACATCGATGCGCTCATAAATGCGCAGACCGATACCCCGGTAAAGACTTTCGCGGAGACAAGCTCCGCGGATATCCGCTCGGCGTTTGGCTCCGGGCTCATCCCGGCTATGCTGTTCACGCAGTCTGCTTCCGATTGGATGATTCGAAAGGAGATAAAGGGGCGCATTGTGAACCTCTCCTCCGACCGCGCGTTCCAGACCTCCGACGACAGTTTTATTGAATCGGTTACCTCGTGGGCGCTGCGCGGCACGACCCGCGCCATGGCAAAGCATCTGGCTAAAGCTAAAAAAGACATCGAGGTCAATGCCTGCTGCGTTGGCGCTGTATCGCCCGAGGAAGCGGCGGAAATGGTCGCGTTCCTTGCCGGAGAGAGCAATGTGAACATCACCGGCCAGAACATGATGGTCAATGATAGCCGTGTGATGGATTAAACGGAGGGGGAAGCAGAAATGGCAAACCGAAAAGTAGCATTCGTAACCGGTTCCGGTATGGGCATCGGAAAAGAAATTGCGCTCCGTCTGGCCAGCGACGGATTTGATGTTGTTATTAACGCGCCGCACTGACAGCCTTGCACCTGTGAGCGAGGCGATCCGGGCGAAAGGCGTCGATTGCCTCATCGCCGCCGGAGACGTGTCGGACGATGGTGCAGTCGATGGGATATTCACAAAAATCAAAGAGACGTTCGGCCGGCTGGATGTTCTCGTCAATAACGCCGGCATCTGCCCGATCCGGAAAATGGACGCGGTACGCGCCGAGAATATGAAACGCACGTTCGATATCAACGTGGTCTCCATGTTCCTGTGCACCAAGGCGGCAGTCGAGATCATGAAAAACCAGCCGGAGGGCGGAAAGATCATCAACGCTGCGAGCCAGTCGTCCTTCCGGGAAACGCCGGTGACGTTTGAATATACGACTACAAAGTGGAGCATCTGCGGCATGACCAAAGCGATGGTCGACGCGCTCCGGGAATATAATATCACGGTGAATGTCTACTGCCCCGGCGCCGCCCTCCTTCCAGTTGGACGGCAGCGTCCGGTGCGCGGCCGCGGCGCGCAGATCGCGCTCGAGTATGTCCATCAGGAGCGCCGCAATGCTGCTGTAATGGTAATAGATGGTCTTTCGGTTCATGCCGCAGTCCGCAACGAGATCCTTCACCGAGATGTCGTTAAGCCGGCGGTTCTTCATGAGCTTTTGCAGGGAGCCTTCGAGAGTCTGCTTTGTGTAGTTGGCCATCGGATCACCTGCTTAAAGAAATTTCACACGGAAAAAATATCACAATTTTCCCGGAAGCGGAACAGCGAATATCCTGAAAACGGCGGAACCATCGGTTCCGCCGTTTAACACATCATTTTTTGAAAACGGAGAGATATTCTTCTGCCGGTGCGAGACGGCCGACGGCGGAAAAGCCCATCATCTCAGGCGCGAGCTTTTCACGAGCGAGAGCGAGTACGCTCTCGGCGGTCACGGCGTCGTAGCGCTCGATGATCTCGTCGGCGGTGAGACATTTGCCGAGCAGCAGCAGTCCCGATCCGAGCCGGTTCATGCGGCTGGAGCTCGATTCGAGCGAGAGAATGATGCCAGACTTGATGAGCTCGCGTGCCGTACGAAGCTCTTTGTCCGTGATACCGTCCTGCCGGAACTTCTCGATCTCCTCCCGGATGAGCGCGAGCGCTTTTTCCTCGGAATCGCGTCCCACAGCGGTGGAGATGGCGAGCATACCCGTCTCCTTATAGGCGGCGGTGAAGCTGCCGATGCTGTAGCAGAGACCGTGCTTTTCGCGGACGGCCTGGAAGAGGCGCGAGGACATCCCGCCGCCGAGCGCCATGGAGAGCACCTGCCACGAGAAGCGGTTCTCGTCTCCTTCCGGCAGACCGGGGAAGGAGAGGCAGAAATGGTTCTGCTCGGTGGCCTTGCGCTTTACGACCACGGCAGGCGTATAGGCACTTTTGCGGCACGCCGCGGGACGCGACGGTGCGAGCGCGGAAAACCGGTCGCAGAGAAGCTTCAGATTCTCCTCCGTAAAGCTGCCGCACACAGAAACAACGATCCGCTCAGGGCTGTATTCGCGTTCCTTGAACGCGCGGAGCGAAGCGCCGGTCATGCCGTTGAGCGAGGCGGGACGGCCCAGCACCGGCTTTCCGAGCGCACCGGGGAACGTTTTGCCCATGAGCTGCTCCACAACGATATCCTCCGGCGTGTCGCGGTACATGTCGATCTCCTCGAGCACGACACCGCGCTCGTTGACGATGTCCGATTCCGAGAAGAGGGAGTCAAAGAACATTTCGCAGAGAATATCGGATGCCTCGTCCAGATGGCTATCGAGAACGCGAGCATAAAAGCACGTGGAATCGCGGGAGGTGAAGGCATTGATCTGCCCGCCGATGGCGTCCATGCGTCCGGCCAGCTCCGCGGCGGAGCTGCGCGATGTGCCCTTGAAGAGCATGTGCTCAATGAAATGGGCGCTGCCCTCCTCGCCGTGCTTTTCATAGCGCGAGCCGACGCCGACCCAGATGCCGACGGCGGCGGAGCGCACGCCGGACATTTTTTCGTGGGCAATGCGGACACCGTTCGGTAAAGTGATGATTTCGTACATGGGATCCTCCGGATAAAAACGGCGGGAGCAGAGCCCCCGCCGTACATATTGTCAATAGAGTTTCGCGGAGTGTGCGCTGCCGGTGGCTTACGCCTCTCCCCGCTCCTTGAGAGCGTCCTTGCGGCTGAGATCGATGCCCTTGGGGCCGACGTTCATGACCTTGACCCAGGTCATATCGCCGATGTTGAGCACGTCCTCAACCTTCTCGGTACGCTTGAACTCGAGATCCTTGATCTTCACAAGGCCGTCCTTGCCCGGAGCCAGCTCGACCCACGCGCCGAAATCGGAGCGGATGTTGGAGACGCGGCCGTAGTAGAGAGCGCCGATCTCCGGCTCGAAGACGATGTTCTCGATGGTCTTGCGCGCGGCGCGGCAGGCCTCAATATCCTCGGAGGCAATGTAGATGTTGCCGTCGTCGGTGATGTCGATCTTGGTGTTGGTTTCGGCGGTGATCTTCTGGATGACCTTGCCGCCGGAGCCGATGACCTCGCGGATCTTGTCGGGGTTGATCTTCATCTGGATCATCTTCGGCGCAGTCTTGGCAAGCTCGCGGCGCGGCTCGGGCATGGCCTTGAGCATGACCTCGTCAAGGATCTGGAAGCGGGCTTCCTTCGTGATGGCGAAGGCTTCCTTGATGATCTCGTGCTTGAGACCGTCGTTCTTCAGATCCATCTGAATAGCGGTGATGCCGTCCTTCGTACCGGCGACCTTGAAGTCCATCTCGCCGTGGAAGTCTTCCACGCCCTGAATGTCGATGAACGTGGTGAAGTTGTCGCCGTCCTGGATGAGACCGCAGCTGATGCCGGCAACGGGGGCCTTCAGCGGCACACCGGCGTCCATGAGTGCAAGCGTCGTGCCGCAGATGGAGCCCTGCGAGGTGGAGCCGTTGGAGGAGAGCACTTCGCTCACCACGCGGATGGCGTAGGGGAAGTCCTCTATGGACGGGATAACGGACTGAAGCGCTTTCTCCACGAGAGCGCCGTGACCGTATTCGCGGCGGCCGGTGCTGCGGGCGGCGCGCGCCTCGCCGGTAGAGTAGGACGGCATGTTGTAGTGGTGCATGAAGCGCTTCTCGGTCTCGTCCCAGATGGTGTCAAGCTTCTGGGCGGCGGAGAGCGTGTTCAGCGTGGCGATGGAGAGCACCTGCGTCTGGCCGCGGGTGAAGAGGGCGGAGCCGTGGACAACGGGCAGCACGCCGACTTCCGCGTCGAGCGGGCGGATCTCGTTCATGGCACGGCCGTCCACACGCTTGCCGGCGAGCAGCCACTTCTTAACGACCTTCTTCTGCAGCTTGTAGAGGATCTCGTCCATGTACTGCATGATCTCGGGATGGTCGGCCTCATACTTTTCCTGCATCGCGGTGACCCACTCGTTCACGCGCGCTTCGCGGACGTTCTTGTCGTCGGTGTCCATGCAGTACTCCATGCCGGCAAACTCGTTCTCGACGAGCTTTTCGAAGAGCTCCTCGTCGAATGCGGCGTGCTCATAGGAGAACTTGGGCTTGCCGATCTCGGCGACCATGCGGTCGATGAGATCGAGCATCGGCTGCACCATCTCGTGCGCCTGCACGATGCCCTCGTACATGACGTCGTCGGGGACCTGGTCGGCCTCGGACTCGATCATGACGATCTTCTTGTGCGTGGCGGCGATGGTCGTCGTCATGCGGTTGGTTTCCTTCTCGGCGGCAGTGGGGTTGAAGAGGAACTTCTCGCCGTCCCAGCCGAGGACGATGCCGGCGATGGGGCCGTTGAACGGGATATCGGAAATGGAAACGGCGGTGGAAGCGCCGATCATCGCGGCGATCTCGGGGGAGCAGTCGCGGTCAACGGCGAGCACTTCGCAGGCGATGACAACGTCGTTGCGCAGATCAGACGGGAAGAGCGGGCGCATCGGGCGGTCGATAAGACGGCTCGCGAGCACGGCGTTCAGAGACGGACGGCCCTCGCGGCGGTTGAAGCTGCCGGGAATGCGGCCGACGGCGTAGAGCTTTTCGTTGAAGTCCACGGCGAGAGGGAAGTAGTCAATGCCGTCCTTCGGGCGGGCAGATGCGGTAGCGGTCACGAGAACGCGGGTGTCGCCGTAGCCGACGAGAACCGAGGCGTTGCAGAGTTCGGCCATCTTGCCGACCTCCATGAAGAACGGACGGCCGCAGTAGTCCATTTCATACCGCTTGAAATTCGGGAATTCCTTGTGAGAGATGATCATTCTTTCGTTACTCCTTTTTATATTCACACACTCTGGTACACAACAGAAAACGTTAAAGCCATTCAACGGAGCGGGGTTTGTTTGAATTAAAAAATACGGAGGGACAGTATTCACTTGTCCCTCCGTAAAAAACCTTCATAACCCTCGGCAAAGGTCTCCGCGAATTACTTGCGGATACCCAGTTTTGCGATAATGGCGCGGTAGCGCTCGATGTCCTTGCGGGACAGGTACTCAAGCAGACGGCGGCGCTTGCCGACCATCTTGTACATACCCAGACGGCTGTGGTCGTCGTTGGGGTGCTTCTTGAGGTGCTCGGTGAGCTGGCGGATGCGCTCGGTGAGAATGGCGATCTGGACTTCCGGAGAACCGGTGTCGCCCTCGTGGGTCTTGTTAGCGTCGATAACGACGGTCTTCTGGTCTTTCGTGATCATAATAACTTCGATCCTTTCGTATTTTTCGCTTCCCGCGCGGCTAAGTATCGGCTGAAAGGCGGCCGGAAACTGAGTACGGCGGTCAAACGCTCAATTATCCTACCACATTCCCCGCCGCTTGTAAAGAACAAAATCATGGAAAAGTGCCGTATCCCGGAAAAAAGAGCGTAACGGTGAGTCCCTCGGGGCGCAGGGACTCTGCGGCGTCTGCGCAGAGCCCTTCGTCGAGCAGCCGGTGCACCTCCGCGAGCAGCGCACCGAGCTCCTGCCTCTTTGCCGGGCGGAGCAGCGCGTCCACGAACGCCTCCGTCTCCGAAACGCTCATGCGCCGCTGTATAACGGTACGCAGCGCCGAACGGCGCGTCTCGCCCTCCGGCAGGCGGAGCAGCGCTCTCGCGTGGCGCTCGGAGAGGCCCGCTTCCTGCATGGCGCGCCGTTCCTCGCTCGTGAGACGCAGCAGCCGCAGACGGTTCGCCACCGACGACTGCGATCTTCCGAGCCGAACCGCGCATTCCGACTGCGTTATACCGCAAAGGCGTATATACTCCCGAAGAAGGGACGCGTCCTCCCAGACGGTGAGTCTCCGCGACCGGAGCAGCCGGAGCGCTTCCTCTGTTGTGATTTCTTCCTCCAAGCGCGCCGCCCCTCTCATGTCCGTGTGCTTTGAGTATAGCGATCCCGGCGCGCGGATGCGGACGAAAGTTGACATAATACAAAATAGTTTACATAACACAAATTGACAGAAAAAGCGGATTATGATATTCTTACAGAATGAAAGGAGCATTGGTATGAAGAAATCCATTCGAGCCGCGGCTGCGGCTCTGCTGATACCGATCCTGCTCGCGCTTACCGGCTGTTCGCTGACGGTGGACAGTGTCATGAGCGTGATCGCGCCGACGGAAACGCCCGTGCCCGGTTCGGATCTCGTTTTTTCCGACCAGCCGGAGGCGACGCCCGAACCGAAACAGATTACCTATGAAAAGATGGACGGTGTGTTCAGTCCGTTCTTTGCGGCAACGGACGGCGATGACTGCGTCGCGAATCTGACACAGCTCTCCCTTCGCGCCGTGGAGGGCAACCGTGCCCCTGCCGAGATCACCCGCACGACGGGAACGGACGGGAAAACCACCGTTACGATCCGTCTGCAAAAGGGGCTTCTCTGTGCCGACGGCGTGGAGCTGACGGCGGACGATCTCCTTTTCACGTATTATGTCCTCATGGACGAGAGCTATGACGGCCCCTATACGATCAACCAGCTCCCCATTGACGGGATCGCGCTCTACTGGAACGGCATGGATTCGAATATGTACGGCAAGTACATGATGATCTATGACGAGATCTACAACGGCGGAAAATACGAGTCCGATCTCGAAAAGGCCGTGGAGGACGCCAAACGCGCCGCCTTGGAAAAGGGCGTGAGCGAGGAGAGCGTGGATCAGGACGCCGACGTAATCAAGGCGCAGCAGGCGCTTGATGAGTACGACACCGTCCGCGCCGACGAGATCCGCGACGCGATCGACAACGCCTGGCGCAACGATGCACAGGCGCTCGTGGATTATACGATCGAAAACTATAGCGGCACGATCGCGCTCCGCACGCCGTACACCCGCGAGGAGGTGCTCGCCAACACCGGCCTGCAGGTGGCCTACACGATGCTCGACCGCGGCTTCGGCAAGTTTACCGACGACGGCGGTTTTGCTTCGAGCAGTGGAAAAACCTGGGATCTCACCGCGTCGTTCCCGACGGCGGAGGATCTTTATAACGAAATGTTCGATGCCTACGACGGCGACGTGGCGCAGTACTGGAGCATTGAGGGCATTGGCCGTGCGGACATGCTTGCCGCGGTGCAGAATTCTCTCGTGCGCGAATGGGCGCCGCTCGACGATGAATGGCGCGGCGGCATTCAGAGCGTATCCGGCATGGAAAAGGTCGACGAGCGAACGGTGCGCATCACGCTCACCCGCTGCGACGATACGATCCTCAAAACCCTTACGGAGATCCCCGTCGTGCCGCTGCACGTTTACGGCGACGAGAGCCGGTTTGATCCCGAGAACGGCTCCTTCGGCTTCACGAAGGGCGATCTCTCCTCCGTCCGGGCGAACAACGGCAAGGCGGTCGGCGCGGGCGAATATGCCTACCACGAGACCGATCTCAGCACCGTGTATCTCGATGCAAACGAAAACTACTGGCTCGGCGTGTCCGCCGTGCCGGAAGTCATCCTCTCCAAGGCGGAGTAAACCGAATCAAAAGGAAAGAATGTCCGCAGGGAATCTCCCTGCGGACATTCTTTAGTATATGGCGATATAGGCCGTGTGATTTTGGAAAACGATCTGCTCTTCAGGAAGAAAGCAATCCCAGTTCCTTCCGGCGAAAAATATTTCATCATGACCCCGCCTCACGACGGGCTTACTTTTTTCTTCCAAACAGCTTGAATCGGAACCATGCGGCGATGTATTTGAGAATGTACCGGAAGCCGATGCCGCCGTTTTGATAGAGCGACAGCGTCGCCTCGGGAAGGGCGTTTTGCTGCGATGCATACTCCTCTCGCACAGACGCCAGCTCCAACTGCTGTGCATTGGACAGGTTTGCGAACCAGAGCTTTCCCTGCCATACCTCCTGCATCTCCTGCTGCTGCGCTTCGTACTGGTGGTAAAGCGCATAGGAATCACCGGCAATACGTTCAAACGGCGCAAGCTCGGCAGAGAGAGCGGCCCGCGCTTTCGCAGCGTCCGGATCGCGGACAAGGTTTTCGAATATATTTTCCAGCTTCCGGATCATGATCTGCGAGGAGAACCCGGTCTCGATCCGCCGACGGCACGCAAGACACATCTGCGCATATCGCTCAGGATCTCCAAGCAGCTCCGCGATCGCGCTGGCATATTGGGCGATCTCCTTCGCGGAATAATTGCGGTCATCCAGCGCCGCGGCTTCGTCCTGCCAAAGCGGAAGAATGCGGCCAACGGAATCGTCGATCAACTCGGCCTGACCGCCCACATCGGAGGATATGACCGGCTTTCCCATGGAAAGCGACTCATAAGCCGTGAGCGCCAGACCCTCCTTGAGTGAGCAGATCAGTGTCAGAGTGCAGTCTTTATAGAACGGGCGAAGATCGTTCCGCCGCCCGGCAAGGTAAACGGTATCGGTCAGCCCGCCGCCTGTAACGGCGGCGCTCAGCTCGTCCAACTGCGGGCCGTCGCCTACCACGACGAAGGCAATATCCGGGATCGACTCCCGGACGGCCTTTGCGATCTCGATCATGAGAAACGGCCGCTTCTGCGGATGGATGCGGCAGGGGAAGAGGACGATGGGACGGCTTTCGGCGATACCAAACTCTTTGCGGACGAGTCCACTTTCCACCGTGGCAGCGTCGTACCGATCCTTATCCACGCCGATGTACAGTGTCTCCACGCTTTCCGGCGCACGTTGAAAATGGGAGAGCATGACCTGCCGCGTCTGTTCGTTGCAGACGTAGGTTTTTTCCAGAATGGCTCCCATGACGCCGGAGGTGCGGGCATAGCCGCCTCCACGCCAATACCATTCTTCCATATGGACATAGTCGATAATGGCGAGCTGAGGAAACTCCTTCCGCAGCCATGGGAGAAGGTAATAGCCGTCGTAGGAGTTGGAGAGAAACAGCACGTCGATCTCGCGCGACCGGATAAAATAGCTGATAAATTCCGGGTAGTCTTCGGGATTCAGAAAGCTTGGCAGGTCAAAAATATCCGTGACGCAGTCCTCAAAACGCTGCCGCCAGCTCTGTTCGCCCGGAACGGTCGTCAGGATGCTGAGCTCAAACCGGCTTTTATCGATGTTCCGGCAAATGTCCAGATCAAAGAGATCCGCGCCGCCCATCTCCATCCACGGCAGAAGCATCATAACGTGAATTTTGTCGTGGCGGGCAAATACCTTCCGGTCAAAGTTGGAGTATTTCGGCGCAGAAAAATGATCCTTGCCGCTGCGGCAGGGGTATTCTTTTGCCTCAACTGAAGTTGTGATACCGGATGCGGCATCACTGATCCGCGTGTAGGCGGCCTCCTGCATTTCAATATTGCCGTTTACGGTTGAAAGGACGCCGGTATCCAAACGCCGATACCAGAAAGAATAGCTTTTTACTTTTACAGGCTTGTGGTGGTTGGAAAGCAGTTTCAGCCACAAATGCCAGTCTTCATATGAGAGTCTGGAACTGTCATCAAAGCCGCTGACCTGAATAAGAGCTTCCTTCCGAATCGCCGCGCTGTATACCAGAAAATTGTAGGTTTTCAGAAGTTCGGAATCAAACGGCTTGCTCCACAGATATTCAATGTTATGAAATCCCACGCTGTCAGAAAAGCTCCAGCTATACTCAGGATTCTTTTTCAACGCCCAGAATAGAACTTCAATATAGATTGGGGCGATCAGGTCATCTGCGTCCAACGGCACAATGATATCGGAGACTGCACGCTCGATAGCGACATTTCTTGCCGAACCGGGGCCGCCGTTCTCCTTATGAATAACGGTAATTCTGTCATCCTTTTCGGCAAAGCTCTCAAGAAGCCGAACATCCTCCTGCCGGGTGCTCCCATCGTTTACAATGATCCACTCAAACCACGGAAAGGTCTGGTTCATGACGCAGTTGAACGTCTGCTCAAAGTATTTTCCGGCATTATAGAACGGCGTAATGATGCTGACGAGCGGCGTGCCGTCATGGGATAAGCCGCGGTGCAGCAGCTCGCGTCCCGGTTCCTTGGTAAAGTCAAACTTCATAGAGGGAGTCCACCTTTTTCTCTGTGTTCAAACATTATAGGAGCGTTTTTGAATGATCTTTTGGATCTCTACATCGGCGAGCAGAAGATTGAGCTTTTTTTGCAGCGAAGTCTCCGCGCTCTGCGCCTGATGCCACTGTGATTCCACGTAATTCTTGCCGTCGGTAACGGCCTGACACCACTCCTCCAGCTCATGGATGCGCGCGTCCTTCGATCCGCATTGACCGGAGAGATAATCCCGGGCTTTTTCCAGCTCGCCGATCCAGCTTTCCAGCTCACGGATCCGGGCGTCCTTTGTCTCGCATTGTCCGGAAAGATAGGTCTTTGTGGCCTCCTGACTGACGTTCCATTGCTCCAGCTCATGGATACGTGTGTCTTTTGCTTTGCACTGCCCGGAAAGGTACGCTTCGTTTTTTTCCAATTCGCCGATCCAGCCGATCAGCCGGGCGATCTCGCAGCGGAAATGGAGTTCCGACGGCTGCAGCAGTTCCTTCTGCCAGCGGTGGAGCTCCTCCAGCGGCGGAAGCTCTGCCCGCTTTTTTACCGGAGAAGAAACGAAATCCTCACACACACGGATCAGCTTCTCGCGGATCGCGAGATACGCCGTCGGATTCTCCGGCGGCTGCGTCAGATCATAGGATCGCAATGTGTCGCTCAGGCTGTCCAATGCGGAGTAATGAAGAAGCGCCAAAAAAGACTTCATTCGGGAGGCGTACTCATCCTTATACAGCAGCAGGACCGGCGTTCCCAGCGCAAGGCACGGCAGAGCGCAGTGCAGGCGGCTGGTGATCACGCATTTTGCGCTCTGATACCGCCGGAGAAGAGCGTGTGTCTTTTCCATACGTTCTTTTGCCGTGAGCCGTTGGTATGTTTCCGCGTCGACCGCATGCGAGATGGAGATGTACCGTTCTTCCGGGAAATGCTCGCGAATGACCTGCTCGCTGGCGGGGTCCACATCGACCAGAAGGATCTCGTCGGTTTTTTCCGCATCGGCCTCCCGGGGCAGCGTCAGCGTCAGGCAGCCGGATAAATCGGCGTCGATCCCGTTGCGCCGGAGCATTTCGAGCGTGGATTCATCCCTCGCTCCGATGGGGGCATATTGCCGCAGGTATTCTCCGCCCGGGCCGGATAAAAACTTCTCGCCGATCCCGAAGCTGTCGGATTCGGAAATGTGGACGGATACCCAGAGCGGGTCAATATCCGCGGAGGGCGGCCAGTTGAATTTATCGTACATATACCAGCCGTTCATGATCGCCTTGACCGGCTCGCCGCCGTTATCGAAGCGATCGAGGCTTTCCCGGTCAATCACGCAGTCGACGGAAGGAAGAAACCGCACAGCGGCACAGCTTTGGATATCGTCGCCAATGTTGTCTGTTGCCAAATTGAGAATCAAACCGTATTTCATGGCATCCTCCGCATGGAAGTGATGCCATAAAGATAGCACGGATCGACAAAAAAGACAAGAGAACCGAAAAAACCAAATATACACAAAAAAGACCCGCGGGGCAGAAGGCCCTGCGGGAAAGGGTTGTGGGATAAAAGATATGAGCTGCTCCGGTCGTGGCAGATGGGATTTGCCACAGACCAATTGATAAGCTGTAAGGAGAGCATACCGCGGCGCGGCAAAAATGTAAAGAGCGAAGCGCGTCGCAAAAAAACTACTTTTGTCGCGCGCATATTTTTTTCTTTTCCGGAAAGGATAGAAGAGCGCGGTCACGCCGCGCAAAACCTGCAAAGGAGCCGGAAACCATGATCATTGACAGAATCGCTCTCATCCTCGCCGTTGTCGGCGGGCTGAACTGGGGCCTTGTCGGACTCTTCCGCTTTGACCTTGTCGCGTACCTGTTCGGCGGGCAGACTGCGACCGTCAGCCGGATCGTATATACGCTGGTTGGCATTGCGGCGGTCTGGTGCATTTCACTGCTCTTCCGCGAGCGGGATACGACCGAAGAAGCATAAAACGGTTCAGCGGTGAAAGGCCGTCTCTCTTTGGAGAGGCGGCTTTTGCGTTCGTTAAGAGAAAAATTGACATTGATTTTTTCCCATGGTATAATTTTCTGGAATAAAATGCGGGAAGTGATAGCATGACGGACAACGAAAAAGATACGGGTCTGCCCGAAGAAAGACCGCAGCCCGCTTCTGCGCAAAACGATACTGCGCCGGAACCGGCGGCGGGACCGAATGCCCCGGCAGCGGAAGAAGTCTCCGCGCCTGGGGATGCACAGAAAACGGAGACAGTACCGGAACCGGAAAAAACACCGGAACCGTTAGAAACGCCGAAAGAGGAAACGCCGGAGCCGGCAGAGCCCGCCGGTGAGGACAAGAGCGCGCCGGAGACGCCGAAGGAAGCCCCTGCGGAAGAGAAAAAAGCGGAGAGCGCCAAGACGGACGGCCTCAGCGGCGTTGGCCTTGCCATTTCACTCTGCGATGCGGTGCTCTACAGCGTCGGCCGTGAGCATTTCCACGGCGGCATCCGCCCGGACAACATTTCCGTCCGCGGCGACAAGGCGTATCTCGGCGGAACGCTGCAGCACTCCGTCGGCGAGTTTACGCCGCAGGAGCTCGAGTACATGGCGCCGGAGCTCTTCTGGGACGGCATCCGCACCCCGACGGCGGACGTATACTCCATCGGCCTGATCCTCTATTCCCTTTATAACTACGGTCGCCTCCCGTTCTGGCCGGTGTCCGGCGCAATCACGCCGAACGCCCGTGCGAGCGCGCTGCAAAAGCGTATGAGCAACGAGGAGATCCAGCCGCCCGCGAGCGCAGACGCGGAGCTCGCCGGTATCATCCTGCGCGCTCTGGCGTTCCGTATCGAAGAGCGCTGGCATGACGTGCAGGAGCTGAAGGACGCACTCGGCGGATGCGATGCCGCCGGTGCGGCGGTGGACATTTCCCTTGCCATGTCGGGGCTTCTGATGCGCTCGACGGATGCCGCGGCGATCGACCGGCGCGATGGGCAGGGAAGAGGCCGTACATATTTTGACGACGGGGACATTTCTGCCGGACGCCGCCCGCAGCGGCGGAAAAGCTTCCGCTGGCTCTGGGCTCTGCTCGCTGCGATCGTCGTTGTCGGCGCCGTTGTGGCGGCGTACGCCAGCGGTGCGGCGGACAATAAAGAGCCGCAGGTGCAGGTAACGCCTACGCCCGAGCCGACGCAGGCACCCACCCCGACGCCGACTGCTACGCCGGAGCCGACGCCCTCGCCCACGCCGAAGGGACCGCGCTACGTCGTGTATGCCGAAAATGTGAGCTGGACGCAGGCGCAGCAGCGTTGCGAAGAACTCGGCGGCACGCTGGCGGTACCGCTGACGGAGGATGAGTATAACGAGATCGTCCGCGTGTGCACGAGCGCCAAATGCAACTATGTCTGGCTCGGCGCAGAGCGCCAGGCGGACGGCAACTGGCGCGATACCGATGGCGAGATCATCACCTTCTTCCGTTGGGACGAGGGCGAGCCCTCCGGCATTGACATTGGCGATAACGCGCCGGAGAACTATCTCATGATGTGGCGGCGCGAGGACGGCTGGTACTATAACGACAGCCGCGAAAACCCGCTGCTCGACTTCTACGCCTTCTACGGCGACAACGTCGGCTTTGTCTGCCAGATGTGGTAAAAATTATCAAACGGAAGTCCCGCTGCACGGGGCTCCCGTTTGAAAAGTTGCGGCTCGCCGCAGCGCACTCGCTTTGCTCGCACGTTTGCGAACCGAAAAGTATTTTCTCCGACGTACACGCCGCCGGAGAAAATGGGTATAATTTTATTTGCGCCTGCGGGCGTAAACTCTGCGAAGCTTTTTCGACAGTCTGAAATGCCGGAGGGATTTCCCATCCGGCATTTTTAATATTCAGCTAAGCAGCGCGCGGTCGTTGTCCAGAGCACTGCCGGAGATCTGCGCGAATTTCTCGAGCAGCTCTTCCACCGTCAGCTTTGCTTTTTCCTCGCCGCGGCAGTCGAAGATGATCTCGCCCTTGTTCATCATGATGAGCCGGTTTCCGTGGCGTATGGCGTCCTTCATGTTGTGGGTAATCATCATGGTGGTGAGCCCGTTCTCCTGCACGATGCGGTCGGAAAGATCCAGCACCTTCGCCGCCGTCGCGGGATCGAGCGCGGCGGTGTGCTCGTCGAGCAGCAGCAGCCGCGGCTTCTGGAGCGAGGCCATCAGCAGCGTTACCGCCTGCCGCTGACCGCCGGAGAGAAGGCCGACCTTTGTTGTCAGCCGATCCTCGAGACCAAGATTGAGCTCGCGGAGCTTGTCGCGATACATGTCGCGCTCCTCGCGTGTGATGTGCCAGCGAAGCCCGAGCTTTTTTCCGCGCCGGTAAGCGAGCGCGAGATTTTCCTCCAGCTGCATATCCGGGGCAGTGCCCATCATCGGGTCCTGAAAGACGCGCCCGATAAACGGCGCGCGCTTATAGTCCGGGAGACCGGTGATATCGTTCCCGTCAATGACGATCGACCCGCCGTCTACGGGCCACACGCCAGCCACGGCGTTCAGAAGCGTAGACTTGCCTGCACCGTTGCCGCCGATCACGGTGACGAAATCGCCCTCTTCCAGATGGAGATCGACGCCCGCGAGCGCCCGGCGCTCGTTGATCGTGCCGGGATGGAACGTTTTGTAAATGTGATTCACATCGAGCATCATTGTCCGATCGCCTCCTTCTGTCCGCGCCTTTTCGCCCGGCTGAACGAGCTTTTGGACTGCTTTTGCAGGTACGGCACCGCGAGGAACAGCGCCACGATCAGCGCCGTGAAGAGCTTGAGATCGTTCGGGTCGAGCCGCAGCCAGAGAATGAGCGTCATGACCATGTAGTAGAGCACGCCGCCGAGCACGACAAAGAGAAGTTTAATGGAGAAGTTGCAGCCCTTTTTGAAGATCGCCTCACAGAACACCTCGCCGATGACGATGGAGGCGAGGCCGATGACGATCGCGCCGCGGCCCATGTTGACGTCTGCCGTGCCCTGGAACTGGGTCATCAGTCCGCCGGAGAGCGCCACGACACCGTTGGAGAGCGCAAGCCCGATAACTTTCATCCGGTCAATGTTGATGCCCTGCGCCCGGCTCATTGCGGGATTGGAGCCGGTCGCGCGAAGCGCCGAGCCCTGCTCGGTGCCGAAATACCAGTAGAGCAGCGCGATGAGCACCGCCGCGAGCAGGAAGCCGATGCCGATCGCCTGCGGCACATAGCGCGAGGAGACGAGAAAGCCCTTGCCGCCGTTTTCCCAGAACATGCCGTAGGTCTTGAGGCTTGCCGTCTGGTTCGCCTTCATGCCCATGATGCGGAGATTTACGGAGTAGAGCGCGAACTGCGTAAGGATACCGGCGAGAATGGCAGGGATACCGAGCTTTGTGTGCAGCAGTCCCGTGCAGAGACCGGCCAGCACGCCGACGAGCAGCGCCGCTATCAGCGCCGCCCATGCGGGCCACCCGGCGATGATCAGCATAACGGTAACGGCGCCGCCGGTCGCAAAGCTGCCGTCGACGCTCAGATCGGCCACATCCAGCAGCCGGAAGGTAATGTATACGCCCAATGCCATCAAACCCCAAAGAATGCCCTGCGCGATGGCGGAGGGCATTCTTGCGGGCAGACTGGCAAAATTCAGGGAAGCAAAGTAAGCACCCATGGTTTTGTCCGTCCTTTATGTTTCGCGGCGGTCAGCCGCGGTATTTGTGTGACCGGGGATCAGCCAATCGCGACGTAATCCTCCGGAACCGTGACGCCGAGCGCCTCGCAGATCGCGGGATTGTACTTCTTCACGGGGTCAGGGAAGTACTCGATGGGCATTTCGGAGATGTTCGCTTCGCCCGTCAGGATCTTTGCGGCCATCTTGCCGGTCGTCACGCCGAGATCGTAGTAGTTGATCGAGAGCGTCGCGACGCCGCAGCCGGCGCAGATGCCTTCCTCACCGGCGATGATCGGCACACCGGCGGGCTCGGCCACGTTGTTGATGGCCTCGGTGCAGCTCGCCGCGGTGTTGTCGGTGGGGATGTAGAGAACATCGTTTCCGTCACACGCGGTCGCGGTCACGGCGGCAACGTCGTTGGAGTCGGCAAAGGTGTACACCGTCACGGTGACACCGGCCTTTTCGAGCTCCGCTTTCACCACGTCAGACTGGTAGACGGAGTTGGGCTCCGCGGAGCAGTAGAGGATGCCGACGTTCTTCGCTTCGGGGAAGAGCTCGAGGATCATCGCCGCCTGCTGGTCGAGCGGGGCAAGATCGGACGTGCCGGAGACGTTGCCGCCCACCGTGCCGTTAAAGCCTTCGATATCCAGCGCAACGCCGTATTCGGTGACGGAGGTGCCGAGGATGGGGATGGAATCCGTCGCGGCAACGGCCGCCTGCAGCGCCGGGGTAGCGTTCGCGAGAATCAGATCCACGCCGTCGGAAACGAACCCGTTGACGATCGTGGCGCAGGTCGGAATGTCGTTGGCGGCGTTCTGCTCCACAAAGACGACCTTGTCGCCGAGCGCTTCGGTCAGCGCATCCTTGAAGCCCTGCGTGGCGGCGTCGAGCGCGACGTGCTGCACGAGCTGGCAGATACCGACGGTATAAACTTCACCCTCCGCCGCGGCAGGGGCGGCCGTGGGCTCCTCAGCTGCCGGGGTCTCCGCCGGGGCGCTTCCGCAGGCGGCGAGAGAGAGTACCATCGCCAGCGCGAGAAGAATGACAAGTACTTTTTTCATGGTGTTTGGCTCCTTTTATATAAGGCAAAGCTGCCTTTCTCTTATGCTTTGCATTATAGCACTTTAAATGGACAAAGCAACTGACGTTTTTCACAAAAAAGCAATGCCGGAACTGGATAGTTCCGGCATTGTCTATTAAGGTAAAGCAAAACAATCAGATATCGAGGATGCCCATGATAACGATGCCCGCTACAACGAGCGCAATGCAGGCATAGTGCTTTTTGGAAAGCTTTTCCTTGAGGAAGATGCGGCCCCAGATGACGCTTGCCACGCAGTAAGACGAAATGATCGGCGCGGCAAAGGCGACGTGCTCAGTATCGGCCAGCGCATAGATGTAGAAGAATTGGCCGATCGTCTCGCACACGGCGCCGAGATATTTCGGCCCCTCCTGCTTCGGGATGAGGCGTTGCTTTTTGATTCCGAGAACGTAGATGGCGCACACGATGCCCATCACGAGAAATGTGAGCTCGTAGGCGACGTTGCAGGCGTCCGCCAGCTCCTCGCCGAGCTTTTCCAGCACGCGGCTGTCGGCAAATGTGCCGAGCGCATCGAGCAGGCAGTAGATCACCGGCAGCGCGATGGCGAGCCAGCTTTTGGCATAATGCCGGTTGGACTCATCCTGCCGGGCGCGGCGCAGCTCCTCGTCCTCATTGGACTCGGTGATGCCGAGCGCGATCACGCCGATGCACACGAGCGCCACAGCCACAAGCGCGAGCGGCGGCAGATCGTCGCCGATGCCAACGGTGATGAGCGTGAGCACCGCTACGATCGCGCCGGAGCTGTTGCAGATCGGGGAGGAGATAGAAAGCTCTATGTACCGGAGGCCGACATAGCCGATGGCCATCGAGAGAATGTAGAGCATCGAGACGGGGAGATACATGAGAATGATATCCCACGTGATGCCAACCTTCCCGATAAAGATCTCATAGGCGGCGTGCAGTCCCATGACGAGGCCGACGGCCATGACCATTTTGAGATGGCTGTATTTGTCGCTGCTGTCCTGGCAGCCGATCTTGGAAAAAAGATCGGAGCCGCTCCAGCAGAGAAGAGCGATGAGCGCAAACCAAAACCACATGATAGTGCTTATTCCTTTCCTGTTTCTATTTTCGGACAAGCCAGTATACCAAACCGGGAAGGCGCATTGCAAGAGCAATTTTTGCAGGAAAAAATCCGGCTTTCCAAGGGAATGGGAAAGCCGGATACATGGAGCGCTATTAAAACAGCGGCGCGAGCGTGCGCAGCACGGCGCGGAGAAGCCGCCGTCCGCGGCGCTGCTGCATACACCGCTCTTCGGTGATCCGCTCGCTCTTTTCAAGCTCGGCAAGGTACTCCGCCTTCATATCGGCAATGGCGCTTGTTTCGTACATCCACACGCCGCACTCAAAGTGAAGATACAAGCTGCGGTAATCGAGATTGATCGTCCCGACCACGGCGCTGCGATCGTCCGCGATGAACGTTTTGGCATGCACCATGCCGGGCGTGTATTCGTAGATCTTCACGCCCGCGAGAATGAGCGTTTCATAGTAGGAGCGCGTCATTTCGTGCACAAGAGCGCTGTCGCTGACGGCGGGGGTGATGATGCGCACATCCACGCCGGACTTTGCCGCGGCGGTCAGCGCGGTGATCATCTCATTATCGATTATGAGATAGGGGGTGTTGATGTAAACGTAGTCCTTGGCGCGGTTGATGAGATGCATGTACACCGTTTCGCCGACGGGCTCGTTGTCGAGCGGCGTATCGCCGAACGGCTGCACCCAGCCGGGGGCGGTGATGCTCTCGCAGAGCGCCGCGTCCGGCGCGTAGCGGGTGAAGTCCTCCGTCACGCCGCGCGTATAGTCCCACATGGAGAGAAACATGGCGGTGAGCGCGTATACGCCCTCGCCGCGCAGCATGACACCCGCGTCGAGCCAGTGGCCGCAGCGCTGCACCACGTTGATATAAGCGTCAGAAAAGTTGATGCCGCCCGTGAAGCCGACGTTCCCGTCGATCACGCAGATCTTGCGGTGGTCACGGTTATTGAAGCGCGACGAGAGAACGGGGATAAACCGGTTAAAAACACAGCAGCGGATGCCTTCGGCTTCGAGTGTGTCCTCGTATCCCTCCGGCAGCTTGTACATGCAGCCGAAATCATCGTACATCACGCGCACATCCACACCGCTCGCCGCTTTGCGGCGCAAAACCTCGTGAATGGCGTCCCACATCTTGCCGGGGGCGATGATGTAGTATTCCATAAAGATAAACTTTTCCGCTTTTTCAAGCTGCGCCAGAAGCGCTTCGAGATACGCCTCGCCGACCGGAAGATACGTTGCCTCCGTGTGCGTAAATACCGGCGCGTCCGCAATGCGATAGAGATAGTCGGAAACGCGCTTGGCATCCGTATGATCGGGCAGTGCCGGCTGCGCCGGAGTTACGCTGCGCATGGCCTTTCCATACTGCTCCGCCACCGACGACATCCGCGTCTTTTCCTTCGGCGTGAGCTGGTTTTTCCCGAACACAAGATAAAGCAGAACGCCGAATACCGGCAGCGCAAGGATCGGGATGATCCACGCGATCTTATACGCGGGATTGCTGTCACGGCTGACGAGATAGACGACAACAACGGCGGAGAGCACAAGGCAAATGCCGTAAAAGAGTGCAAAATGCTCGTTGAAGCGGGTGATGGCAAGATAAATGGCGGCAAACTGCAGCGCGATGAACGCGCCGGTAAATACTGCACGAGAAAAAACGACTTTGAAAAAATTCTTCATGGGCCTCTCCGCAAAACGAAAATTTTCCTGCCGCCATCATACAGGAAGAATACGGAAAATTCAACAACAGATGTGCCCGTTTGTCTTATGTGAAAAGCCCGGACAGCAGCATGAATCCCACCGTCAATATAAGGAGAAGAAACCGTCCCTT